>JBBSDI010000100.1:0-10879 GCA_038249585.1 Lysobacterales bacterium
GATGACCAAGGTCGGCGTATACGCCGTGCTGCGCGTGTACACCCTGCTGTTTGGGGCGGATGCCGGCGTTGGCGCGAATCTCGCGTGGCCGTGGTTGCTGCCGGTAGGTCTGGCCACCATTGCGCTCGCAGCCCTCGGCGCGCTGGCCGCGCAGTCGCTGCGGCGGCTGGTCGGGTATCTGATCGTGGGCTCCGCAGGCACCCTGTTCGTGGCGATCGCGAGCGCCACCGCGGCCTCGATCGGCGCTGCGCTGTACTACCTGTTGCACTCGACGCTGGCCACCGCCGCACTGTTCCTGCTCGCCGATATGGTCCGGCGTGGCAGGCAGCACGCCGGCGACAGCCTGCGCCGCGTCGATGCACTGGCGCATCGCACCGCGCTGGGTCTGGCCTTCGTGCTCGCCGCGGTAGCGGTCGCCGCGTTGCCGCCGATGGCGGGTTTCCTCGCCAAGGCGCTGGTACTCGATGCGATCGGCGCGCAGGGCCACGGTGCGTGGATCTGGGCGGTGATCCTGTGCAGCAGCCTGTGCGTGGTGGTGGCACTCGCGCGCGCGGGCAGCCATCTGTTCTGGCGCGGCGAGGAATCGCCGGATGCCGCAAGTAGTGCCGGGCTGCGGCCACGCCTGCCCGAGCGCGCGGCGCTGGGCCTGCTGCTGCTGTCGAGCGTCGCCCTGACGGTGTTCGCCGATCCCGTCACCCAGTTCACTCGCGCCACTGCCGCGCAGCTGCTCGCACCGCAGGCACTGATCGCACGGGTGCTCGGCGCACAGCCGCGCGCCGATACGGATGCGACGCCATGAAGCGCTGGCTGGGCTCGCCGATACTCGGCATCTTGGTGTTCATTCTGTGGCTGCTGCTCAATGGCGTAAGCGTTGGGCATCTGCTGCTTGCAGCGGTGCTGGCGATCGCGCTGCCGGCGATCACCCGTGCCTTGCGCCCGCAGCAACCCACGATCGGCAACTTCCCGGCGATGGTCAAGCTGGCCGCGGTATTCCTGTACGACATCGTGGTCGCCAACATCGAAGTCGCGCGCCGCATCCTCGGTCCAGAGTCGGCGATCCGGCCCGGCTTCCTCTGGGTGCCGCTGGACTTGACCGATCGCCACGCGATCAGCGTACTGTCGAGCATCATCACCCTGACCCCGGGCACGCTGTCGTCCGATGTTTCGCCCAACGGACGTCACCTGCTGGTGCACTGTCTGCACGTGGACGATGCCGATGGCATGGTGGCCACGATCAAACAGCGCTACGAGCGCCCCCTGCTGGAGATCTTCCGATGACCGCATTGGTGCTGCCGTGGGCGATTGGGGCGGTGGGGCTTGCCCTGCTGCTGACCCTGTACCGACTGCTGCGCGGGCCCGCCGCTGTCGACCGCGCATTGGCACTGGACACGCTGTACGTGAACACGATCGCGTTGCTGATCATGCTGGGCATCGCGATCAACGACAACATCTACATTGAAGTGGCGCTGGTCATCGCGATGCTGGGGTTTGTCGGCACCGTGGCGCTGGGACGCTATCTGGCACGCGGCGAGGTGGTCGAATGATCGCGGCCTGGCTCGACGCAGTGATCGCATTCCTGCTGGTTACCGGCGCGTTCTTCACACTGGTCGGCGCCTGGGGTCTGGCCAAGCTCGGCGATTTCATGAAGCGTATCCACGGCCCGACCAAGGCCACCACTCTTGGCATCGGCTGCGTACTGATCGCGTCGATGGCGTGGTTCATCGCGCGCGGCACGCCGCCGGCAGGCCACGAACTGCTGATCACCGTGTTCCTGTTCCTGACCCCGCCGGTCAGTGCGCAGCTGCTGGTCAAGGCCGCGATGCGCACCGATCCTTCGGCGCGGCCGCCGCCACCGCCACAGGACTGATCTCAGCCGCCGCTGGAAACTTGCAACTGGACGGCGATGTAGGCCGCGTAGGCCAGCAGCAGGAACACGCCATTGGCGCGCGTTACCTTCAGGCCCATCAGCATCATCGGCACCAGCACGACGGCGAAACCGATCATCACCGGAATGTCGAGCCACATCAGGGTCGGCGCGGTGGTCGGCAGCGGGGCGACCACCGCCGTGGCGCCGAGGACGAACAGCACGTTGTAGATGTTGGAACCGATCACGTTGCCGATCGCGATGTCCGCATGTCCGCGATAGGCCGCGGCCACCGATGAGGCCAGCTCCGGCAACGAGGTGCCTATCGCCACCACGGTAAGACCGATCAGGAGCTCCGACATGCCCCACAGGCGCGCCAGCGAGGTCGCCGATTCCACCGCCAGCTGCGCACCGCCGATCAAGCCCGCCAGCCCCACCACAATGAACAAACCCGATCGCCAACTGGCCTTGCCCTTGGGGTTCTCGGCCCCGTACTCATCCTGCACCTGCTTGGACTCGTCTTTCGAGGTGCGCAGCAGGAACCACATGAAAACGCCGAATGCGGCCAGCAGCAGCACGCCCTCCCAGCGCAGGATCACGCCGAAGCTTGCCAGCGCCCACAGGAGCAGGCTGATGCCGATCATGATCGGCAACTCGACCCGCACCATGCGCATCCGCACGGCCAGTGGTGCCACGACCGCGGCCAAGCCGAGGATGATGCCGACGTTGGCGATGTTGGAGCCGACCACATTGCCGACCGCGATGTCGGTGCTGCCGCTGAGCGCCGCACCTACGCTGACCGCGAGCTCCGGCGTGGAGGTTCCAAAGCCCACCACGACCAGGCCGATGATGAACGGGCTCATGCCCAGGCGTTCGGCGATACCGCATGCGCCGCGCACGAATACATCGGCACCGACCGCGAGGATCGCCACGCCGGCGGCCAATATCAGGATCTGGATCAACATATCGGGTCGAAGCTTCTCGGGGAGTTGGACATCGATCGCGCGCTGGGGATCACCGCAGCACCGACCACCACTGGTACGTGTGCAGGGCAGCGAAGGCGAGCAGCAGCACGAAGCCCTCGCCGCGGGTGATGCGCATATCGCCACGCAATAGCGGATACAGCATCGCTGCGAACGCCAGCAATACCGGCAGCTCGAGTTGCACCAGCGACTGCGCCACCGGATACGGCTGCCAGATCGACGATACGCCCAGCACCAGGCTCAAGTTGAGCAGGTTGGAACCGATCACGCTGGCCATCAGCACATCGCCACGCCGCTGCACGGCGGCAATCAGTCCCAGTGCGATCTGCGGCAGCGAGGCGCTGATGGCCACGAAGGTCAAGCCGGCGAACAGATCGCCGACGCCGGCGGTCGCCGCGAGCCCGACGGCGTGCTCAACCGTGGTGCGCGCAGCCCAGACCAGGATCGCAGCGCCGATGCCGATGCGCAGCAGGTTCAGTGCCGCATCGCTGCGCTGCTCGCCTTCGGCTTCGAACTGCGCGCGGACCTCGGGCTCAGCCCGGCCGCCCGCGAAACCCAGGACATACACGCTCAATGCCACGAACCCGAGCACCAGCACGGCGCCATCGAGAAACCCGATGCGGCCGTTGTGGCTCATGGCCAGCAGCGCAAGCGCGACCACGACCTGCGCGATCACCAGCGGCTTGAGTACCGGCGAGCGCACGTCCAGCGGTCCCGCCACCACCGCCGCCAGGCCCAACAGAAGGCCCAGATTGACGATGCTCGCACCGATCATGTTGCCCAACGCCAACGCGGGATGACCGCCAGCGACAGCACCGACGTTGAGCGCGACATCGGGCACCGAGCCGCCGAACGCGGCCAGCACGAGTCCGACACCAAATGCCGCCACGCCACGGTTTCGCGCCAGTCCGGCCAGTCCCCGCACGGCCGAGTCGGCACCCAGCGCCAGCGCGGCGATGCCGGCGACGAACCACAACAGATGATCGCCCATTGCCGCCTCTTTTTAGAACAACGGCGCCAGCAGCCCGTAACTCGCGCCCACCAGCAGCACGATGTTGGCCAGGAAGGCGAGCCCGAATCCGGCGCCGCGCAGATTGGCCGCGCGCGCATAGCTGATCGCGTACCACACGCGGCCGGCGATCCACGCCAGGCCGACATAGCCCGCATAATAGGCATTCCAGTGCACTGCCGCCAGCCACAGGCACGGCAGGAACATGACGGTAGCTTCCAACGTGTTCATCTGCACGCGGAATACGCGGTCGAAATCCGGATGACCCGAGGTGGCAGGGGCATGGATGGCGTACTTGCGCCGCGCGCCGCCGACCAGAAACATGGTGTAGATCAACAGCACGACGTTCAACAGCGTGATCAGGGCAGGCCAGGCAGCGGTCATGCGATATCCGGTGAAAGCGGCGCACCCCGCCGCAGCTTGGACGATATCAGAAGCCCGGCGAGGCGCCGTCGATGCGCGCGCGCCGTGCGTGGTGCATCAGGCCAACGCGACCGCGTCGTGTGCTGCGACCGTGGGCACCGTGGTTTCGACCAGCTGGTCGACCACCCCGCGCAAGGCCTCGACCCGCGAGGCGCCCAGTTCGCGCAACTGCGCGTAGTGGGCCAGCTGCACATGGGCACTGGTGCCGCGCGCAACGATGGTGCCCAGACGTCGGATGCTGGCCTCGCAGCCGAGCACGCGCGCATCCTCGGCGACCAGGGTGCGCAGCTGTTCGAGCCATTCGACCGCCGGCTTGACGCCGCCATCGCGCTCGTCGATGAAGCCCGCCTCGATCCCGTGGCGCTTGGCCCGCCAGCGGTTCTCATCGATGATGCGGCGCGTCGCACCGCGCCACACGGTGCCGATCTCCGGGCGCCGGATCAGCATGCGGATCAGGCACCGGTAGAGTGCGGCCAGCGCCAGCGCATCGTCGAGCTCGGTGCAACAGTCGGCAATGCGCAACTCCAGGGTGGGATAGCGCAGTGCGGGTCGGATCGCCCACCACAGATAGCTTGCATCAAGGATCGCGCCGGCGCGCACCAGGCGCTCGGCAAATCCGGCGTAGTCGGATTCATCTTCGAAGTAGTCCGGAATCCCGGTACGCGGCCACTCGTCGTAGGCGGCCTGTCGATAGCTGAGCAAGCCGGTGTTGTGCCGGTTCCAGAACGGCGAGGATGTCGACAGGGCGAGGAACAGCGGCAGCCAGCGCATGGCGCGATTCATCAGGCGCACGCGGTCCTCGCTGGCCGGCACCGCCACGTGCACGTGCAGGCCGCAGAACAGGTTGCGCCGACCCACGATCTGGAAATCGTCCATCAGGCGCTCGTAGCGCGGCTTCTCGGTACTGCGCTGCTCGGTCCAAGCCGCCATCGGGTGGGTTCCGGCCGCCAGCAGTCGATAGCCCATCGCCTGCGCCACGTCGGAAAGACCACGCCGGAGTCCGACCATCGTCTCGCGCGCGTGACTGCAACTGTGGAGGATCGGCGAGGCTACCTCGATCTGCGACTGCAGCAGCTCCGGCGCGATCACCGCACCCATGCGCTTGCGGCAGGCTTTCAAGAACGCACGCGGCACCCGCGCGGCGGCGTTGCGCGATTGCGGATCGACCAGAAAGTACTCTTCCTCGATACCGAAGGTGAATTCGTGTCCTGCAGTCACGGCACGGTCCCGCATCCGATGGCTGCACACCGTAGCCCGCGGAATGTTGGATCCGGTTAACGCGATGTGGAAAATTCGTTAGCCCGGAGATTGCAGGTGCGGGGCGGTTCGCTGCAATGGCGCCGTAACGGCGCGGCAGGTGGCGTAAACGATGTGTAACATCGGCGGTCTAGCTTGCGTGTTTTCCCATCCCGCACCGGAGTCGACCATGAGCATCCGCGAAATCGCCACCGAACTGCTGTCGGCCGCCCTCGAAGGCGGACAGATCCGCCTGCGTGCGCAGGACGCGCCAGTGGACCCACGCGCCGATGCCCGCGCGATCGCCGCGGCGTACCGCAGCCTGCTCAAGGCGCTACGCAAGGGCGAGCCGGAGGTCGACGACGAGGATGCAGCCAAGCCGGCACCAAAAGCGGTCAAGGCCCGCGCGCGGGTTCGCGCGCGCAAGCGATAGCCCGATTGCCACGCCGGTATTCGGCGCGCGAAGCTACTTGCGCTTGGCGATAAACAGGTCGGTGATGGTGCCCTCGAAGACTTCGGCTGCCATCCCGATCGATTCCGACAGCGTGGGATGCGGGTGCACGGTCAGTGCGATATCCGCCGCATCGGCGCCCATCTCGATCGCCAGAGCAGTCTCGGCGATCAGATCGCCCGCATTCGGCCCGACGATACCGGCGCCGATGATGCGATGGCTGGCCGCGTCGAAGATCAGCTTGGTGAATCCCTCGGTACGATTCACGCCGATCGCCCGACCCGAGGCCGCGTACGGAAACTTGCCGACGCCGATGTCGATGCCCTTGGCCTTGGCCTCGAGTTCGGTCACGCCGACCCAGGCGACTTCGGGATCGGTGTAGGCCACGAACGGGATCACCCGCGCCACGAACTCGGACTTGTGGCCGGCGCACACTTCGGCCGCGACCTTGCCCTCGTGGGTCGCCTTGTGCGCCAGCATCGGATTGCCGACGATGTCGCCGATGGCATGGATATGCGGCACATTGGTGCGCATCTGACGGTCGACCGGAATGTAGCCGCGCTCGCTGACCGCGACGCCTGCAGCGTCGGCCCCGATGCTACGCCCGTTGGGCGTGCGCCCGACCGCGCACAGCACGCGATCATAAGACTGCGGCGGTGGCGCCTTGTCGCCTTCGAAGGTGGCGAGCAGGCCTTCCTCGAGCGCTTCGAGCTTGACGACTTTGGTCTTGAGCAGGATCGTTTCGTAGCGCTTCTTGACCCGCTGCTCGAAGGGCTTGACCAGATCCGGATCGGCACCCGGCATCAGCTGATCGAGCAACTCGACCACCGTGACCCGCGATCCAAGCGCTGCGTAGATGCAGGCCATCTCCAGGCCGATGATGCCACCGCCGATCACCAGCAGGCGCTTGGGGATCTCCTGCAACAGCAGGGCATCGGTGGAGTCCATCAGGCGTGGGTCGCCCCACGGCAGACCCGGCAGCTTCACCGCTTGCGAACCGGCCGCGATGATCGCGCGCTCGAAGCGCAGCAGCTTGCTGCCCTCGGCGGTTTGAATCTCGATCTCGTGCGGCGACACGAAGCGCGCCGTGCCGGTCAGGCGCGTGACCTTGCGCTGCTTGGCCATGCTGGCCAGGCCACCGGTGAGCTGGCCGACTACCTTGTCCTTGTAGCCGCGCAGCTTGTCCAGATCGATGCCCGGTGCACCGAAGCTGATTCCCAGCGCGTCGCCATGCACCGCCTCGTCGATCACCCGCGCGACATGCAGCAGCGCCTTGGACGGAATGCAACCGACATTCAGACACACACCGCCCAGCGTGTCGTAGCGCTCGATCAAGACCACGTTCAAGCCCAGATCCGCAGCCCGGAACGCGGCCGTATAGCCGCCCGGCCCCGAACCCAGCACCACGACCTGGCACTCGAGATCGGCTTTGCGGCCAGTCTGCGCAGCCGCAGCCTTTGCCACCGCCCCCTTCACGGGCGCGGCTTCTGCTTCCTGTCCCTTCACCGGGGAGGACTGGGGTGGGGGCGCCACGCCCGCGATAGTCCCCGTAGCCGCCGCAGCTCTTACCCCCTCCCCCTTCACGGGGGAGGGCTGGGGGGGGGGTTCCACACTCGCCGCAGTCCCCACCACCGCCGCAACCTCCACCCGCGCCACCACCATTCCTTCCGCCACCTTGTCACCCAGCGCCACCACCATCTGTTGCAACACGCCATCGACCGTCGAGGGCACCTCCATCGTCGCCTTGTCCGACTCCAGGGTCAGCAGTCCCTGATCCTTGCGCACGCTGTCGCCGGGCTTGACCAGCAGTTCGATCACCGGCACATCCGCAATGCCGCCGATGTCGGGAACCTTGATCTCGATGATGGCCATGAGCTTGCCTCGTTGCGTCGCGTGGATTGGTGTGGCCGTGGTCGAATGTCGCGTGCAGTGTGTACCGGATCAGGACTGTGTGTTGTCGTCATCGGCAGCACCGCGCTGTCGCGCCGCGCGCAGGCTGTCGCGATACGCCGCCAGGTTGTCCTCGAGGCTTTTCGGCGCGGACTCCATCACAGCCGCGGCGTGCGCCGCGACATCGGTGTCGTGCCTTGCTGCAACCTGCGGATCGACCGCTGCCTCGGCAGCAGGCGCGGCAACCGGCTTGTGCGCTGGCGGAGCGACCGCCGCCGCGCGCGACGCTGCTGCAAGCGGCCGTTTGGCCGCCGCAGCCTTCGCGCTGCCGAAGCGCTCGCGCAAGCGCGTGCGCAGGGCTTCCAGCTTGCGCTGTTCGGTGCGTCCGGCGTCCACCCCGTCGCTGCGCTCGCGCTGCCGGGCGGCGACAAACTCGCGGTACTTGAGATTGGCGAAGTCCAGCGAGCGCCGGATATCGGGCAGATGATGGCTTTCGATCTCGTCGGTCAAACAGTCGAAGGCCACGTAGCCATCCTCGATCCACAGCCCGCGTCGACGGATGCCGATGCGCGACTCGCGCTCTTCATGGAAGAACTTGATCCACTGCAGATCGGGCTGGCGGCTCAGGCGCAGATGCACCACGCGCATCGACTCATGCACCCGCGACCAGGTGGTCTTGGCCACGTCGAGATCGATGATGCGCACCTCCTCAACCGAGCCATCGGCGGCGACTGCGGTCCACAGCGGCGAGTTGTCCATCCCTGAGATCTCCTTGCTCACCACGGTTTCCGGTTCTCGCGCGACAGCTCTTACGCGGCGCACCGGCATTCGCCGCTTACAGCAGCAGCCGGCGGATATCGCCCAGCTGCTGCGCAAGATAGGCGGTAAAGCGCGCCGCATCGGCACCGTCGATCACCCGATGGTCGTAGGACAGCGACAGCGGCAACAGCAAACGCGGTTTGAATTCCTTGCCGTCCCATACTGGCTGGATAGCGGCCTTGGATACGCCGAGGATCGCCACTTCCGGCGCGTTGACGATGGGCGTGAACGCGGTGCCGCCAATGCCGCCGAGCGAGGAGATCGAGATGCAGCCGCCGCTCATCTGAGCCGGCCCCAGCTTGCGATCGCGCGCCTTGGCGCTGAGGGTGCCGAGCTCGCCGGCCAGATCCAGCAGTCCCTTGCGATCGCAATCGCGAATCACCGGTACCACCAGCCCTTCGGGCGTGTCGACTGCAATGCCGACGTGGAAATACTTCTTCAGGATCAGGTTCTCGCCGCTGGCGTCGAGCGAGGCGTTGAACTGCGGGAACTTCTTCAGTGCCGCGACCAGCGCCTTGATCTGGAACACCAGCGGCGTGACCTTCAAATCCTTGTTCTCTTCCGCGAGTTTCTTGCGGAACGCTTCCAGCTCGGTGATGTCGGCCAGATCGTGCTGGGTAACATGCGGGATCATCGCCCAGTTGCGCGCGAGATTGGCGCCCGAGATCTTCTTGATCCGCGACAGCGGCGCGGCCTCGATCTCGCCGAAGCGCGCGAAGTCGATCACCGGCCACGGCAGCAGGTTCAACCCGCCGCCGGCGGCGGATGCGGAAGACCTCGTCGCTGGTGCGGCCGCCAAACTCGATTTCACGAACGCGCTGACATCGGCGCGGCCGATGCGGCCCTTGCGCTCGCTGCCGGAGACCTGGGCCAGGTCCACGCCAAGTTCGCGCGCGAATGCGCGCACGCCGGGGCTGGCATAGGGCACCGATTGCGGCATCACCTGGCTGCTGTCGAATGCGATCGGCGGCGAGGCGGTTGCACGCGCGAGGTCCGCTGCGGGCGGAGCTGCGGCCGGCGCAGGTACTGCCGGGACCGGTTCGGGGGACTTCGCGGGTTCTGGCGCTGAAGCTTCCGGCGCTGCCGCTGGCCGCGCTGCCGCGGCTTCTGCTGGCGTGGCAGCCGAGTCCTCGATCAGCGCCACCACGGTGCCCTCGCTGACCGAGTCGCCGACCTTGACCTTGAGCTCGCGCACCACGCCACCGAACGGCGCGGGGACTTCCATCGTGGCCTTGTCGGATTCGAGGCTGAGCAGGCCCTGTTCGGGCTTTACCGTGTCGCCGACGGCGACCAGCCACTCGATCACCGGCACATCCTTGTAGTTGCCGATATCGGGAACCTTCGCTTCCTTGATCGCAGCCATGGCGTGTCACCGTCCGGCACGGGGCCGCGACTGGCCCCAAGGCGGCTATTGTGGCGGGCAAACGGCGACTGGCGCCAGCCGCCAGCCGTACGGCAAACGATTGCAGCGACGAATCCGGCGCCAGCGAGCACTGCCACGGCTGCGGGCGGGCAGGCGGGCTTCGCGCGGCTCATCGGCGTGTCGCAGTCCGGGCGCGGGCGTTCGCGATCGGCGCGCTGCCCGAGCAGCGTGCGCATCACGGGCACCCGCCGAACCGTTGCCATGCTGCACAACAGCGGCACGTGCGAACGCACACCCTGCCGAAGGTCACGCGACCATTGCGATCGGGCTGTCCGACTTCGCAACGGTGTCCGCGCGGACGCGGACAAACGCCGCAGCGCGAACCCGCGAAACCGCGCCACGCCTCGCTTTCAGCGCACGCGGGCAGTTGGCATGGCGATTGCTGACTGAGCTTGCGGACTGCAGCACATGCCGTACCGCGAAACCAATCGACCCAAGGAGTACGCCATGACGATCCGACTGCTGCGCATTGCCAACACCCGCGCGTTCGACCTCCACGAAGCCGTGTCGTTCTGCATCGCCGGTTGCATGACCGGTTTGATGCTGGCTGTGACCCGCATCATCGCAGGGTGAGCGCGGGCGGGGGGAAGGCAGGGGGTGCGGCCCGCGCGCCCACCCAGCCCTGGGGCCCCGCCCGGTCCCCCGGCGCCCCCCCCGGCGCCCCCCCCCCCCCCCCCCCCGCCGCCCCCCCCACCCCCCACCCCCCCCCCGTGGCCCCCCCCCCCCCCCGGGTTGCCCCCCCCCCCCCCGTTAAAAAATGGGCCCCCGCCCCCCCCCCCCC
>JBBSDI010000101.1:0-10859 GCA_038249585.1 Lysobacterales bacterium
CCATTCCTCAGCATCACGGAGTACGCCCATGCGACTGATTTCCTTGCTGATTCTGGCGCTTGGCGCGACGGCGGCCAGCGCGCCAGTGGCAGCCGACGACGAGACCGAGCGCACGCGCAACGCGGTGCGCGTGCTCGAACAGATCATGGGCGCCCCCGACCGGGGTCTGCCCGATCGCATGCTGCGCGATGCCGAGGCCGTGGCGGTGATCCCGAACGTGGTCAAGGCCGGCTTCGTGGTCGGTGGCCGTTACGGCAAGGGACTGATCGCCATGCGCATGCCCGATGGCACCTGGAGCAACCCGAGCTTCCTGTCGCTGACCGGTGGCAGCGTGGGCTTTCAGGCCGGAGTGCAGTCGACCGATGTGGTGCTGGTGTTCCGCACCCGCCGCGGGCTCGACAGCGTCGTCAACGGCAAGTTCACGCTCGGAGCAGATGCTGCGATCGCCGCAGGTCCGGTGGGCCGCAACGCGAACGCGTCGACCGACGCCCAGCTCAAGGCCGAGATCTATTCGTACTCGCGTTCACGCGGCCTGTTCGCCGGCGTCGCGCTCGACGGCGCGATACTCGCCATCGACCACGATGCGAATGAGCGCGTGTTCGGCGCCAACGTCACCCCGCGGCGCATTTTCGAAGGCGGCGTGGGTCCTGCACCCGATGCAGTAGTGGCGTTCCGCGACGCACTCGAGGAATACACCGCGCGATAGCGTGCAATGTGAACGAACCGTGCGGGCGAGCCTTTCACCTCGCATGTCGGCGGCTGACATGCGCCTGCGTTATGCTCCGCAACCTTGCATAGGAGTCCATCACCATGGGCAGCATGAGCATTTGGCATTGGGTCATTGTCCTGGTTGTCGTGATCCTGCTTTTCGGGACCAAGAAACTGCCCGGCCTCGGCCAGGATCTGGGCAAGGCCATTCGAGGCTTCAAGAAATCGGTCACCGATGAAGAGGCGCCACGCCTCGAGGCCGACGAGAAGACCACCACGGCCGAGAAATCGACCAGCAAAGACCGCGCCGACTGAGTCGCGGACGGAAGTCGACCATGTTCGACATCGGCTTTACCGAGCTGATGGTGCTCGGCGTGGTCGCACTGCTGGTGCTCGGCCCCGAGCGCCTGCCTGGGGCCGCGCGCACGCTGGGCAGTTTCGTGCGCAAGGCGCGCCAGAGCTGGGACAGCGTGCGCACCGAGTTCGAACGCCAGATCGCGGTCGAGGACGTCAAGCGCTCGGTACGCGCGGTGCGCGAATCGGTCGAAGGTCAGGGCGCTGTGCGCGGCACTCCGGCGGCCACCCCTGCGGACAAACCGGGCCTGGCAGCCACGCCATCAGCCGCGCCCGCGCCGGGTGCGGCACCTGCAGCCGAGCAGGCGGCGCATGACTGAGCCGCCGCGCAAGCCCGAATCCGGCGAGCAGAGCGAGACCGGCCAGACCCTGCTGTCGCATCTGGTTGAACTGCGCAGTCGCCTGCTGCGCTCGATCGTGGTGGTCGTGGTGGTGTTCGTCGGATTGTTTCCGTTCGCCAACAGGCTTTACTCGTGGATGGCGCTGCCGCTGATGTCGCGCTTGCCGGAAGGCACCCAGATGGTGGCCATCGACGTGGTCACGCCGTTCCTGACCCCGCTCAAGCTGGCTTTTTTCGTGGCCATCTTCGTGGCCATGCCGTATCTGATCTACCAGGCGTGGGCGTTCGTCGCCCCGGGTCTGTACCGTCACGAAAAGCGCATGGCCTCGCCCCTGCTGGCCTCGGCGATCGTGCTGTTCTACGTCGGCTGCGCGTTCGCGTACTTCGTGGTTCTGCCGCTGGTTTTCGGGTTCCTCACTGCCACCGTGCCCGAGGGCGTGTCGATGATGACCGACATCGCCAAGTATCTCGATTTCGTCCTGCTGATGTTCCTGGTGTTCGGGGTCTGCTTCGAGATCCCGGTTGCCACGGTCATCCTGGTCATGCTTGGCGTGACCACGCCCGAGCAGCTGGCGGCCAGCCGCAGATACGTGATCCTCGGTGCGTTCGTGGTCGCCGCAATTGTCACGCCGCCGGATGCGCTGTCGCAGATCCTGCTTGCGGTACCGATGTGCATCCTGTTCGAGATCGGCCTGATCGCCGCGCGCGGCGTCGCGCGCCGGAAAGCCAAAGAGGACGCGGCAACGTCCGGCTGATTTCAGCCCGCCGGCGGCGGTGCCGGCGGTGGCGGTGGCGGACCATATGGCAGCACGATGTCGGTCGCAGTCGACGCGGGCCACATGTCGCGATAGGCGAGAAACACGCCGCCATTCGACACCGCAATCCAGCCGACGCCGAACGCGAACCAGGCCAGCAGCGCGACGAGCTGGCCGAGCAGCGGAATCCAGCCCACCAGCACCGTTGCCACCAGCAGTACAACGAGGGCGGCGACGAACATCAGGGTGAATACGATCAGGGCCGCGAAGTTGGACAGACTCGCGCTGAAGCTTTCCTTCATCGCGGTGAACGGCTCGATGCCATCGAGCATCACCCGCGGCACCGCGAACACCACCACGGACGCGGCCAGCAGCACCAGCAGCAGGCCCAGCAGCAGCGCTACCAGCAGGCCCGCGCCCAGCGCTGCGAAACTTGCCGCATCGGCTGTCGAGGCCATGCCGCCGGCGAGCATTTGCAGCGCGGCGGCACCAACGAAAACGAAAATCGCGATCACCAGCAACAGGCCCGCCACCAGCGCCGGCAACCCGAGCAGCATCAGTGGCAGCAGGCGCCCGGGCTCCTGAAAGCCGCGGAACAGATGCTCGATCTGCGCGCCGCGGCCCTCGTGCTCCTCGCGCAGCGCGTACATGAAGCCACCGCCGAGCACCGGGGTGAGCGCGATCAGGGCCAGGCTGCCGATGACCGGCACCAGCGACATCACGGAGGTGCCGATCACGAACAGCAGGGCGATGACCAGCAGCGGTATCGGATTGTGCGCGATCAGATCGATCGCGCCACGGAACCACGCATAGCCGCGGGCGGCTTCGACCGATTGATGCGACATGCGGGCCTCGCTGCTACCGATGATGGGCACAGCATAGCTGCTGTCGGCCGCAAGCTCAGTGCTTGAGCTTGCCGATCGCGCGCTCGAGCCCGTCGAGGCTGAGCGGGAACATGCGCTCGCCCATCAGCTCGCGCAGGATGCCGATCGACGGCGTCCACTCCCAGTGCGCCTGCGGCACCGGGTTGAGCCACACGGCGCGCTGGTAGACGTTGAGCATCCGCGCGAGCCACACCGCGCCGGGCTCTTCGTTCATGTGCTCGACACTGCCGCCGGCGACCAGGATCTCGTGCGGGCTCATGCTGGCATCGCCCACGATCACCACCCGCCAGTCCGCGGGGTACTTGTGCAGCACTTCGGGCAGCGGCAGCCATTCGTTCCAGCGCCGCCGGTTGTCGCTCCACACCCGCTCGTAGAGGCAGTTGTGGAAGTAGAAGTGCTGCAGATGCCGAAACTGAGAACGCGCCGCGGAAAACAGCTCCTCGCACATGCGCACGTGCTCGTCCATCGAGCCGCCGATGTCCAGCAGCAGCAGGATCTTGATCGCGTTGCGGCGTTCGGGCTGGAAGTGCAGATCGAGCATTCCGCCGGCGCGCGCGGTGCCATCGATGGTCGCCGGCAAGTCGAGCGATTCGGCCGCCCCCTCGCGCGCGAAGCGACGCAGCTTGCGCAGCGCCAGCGCGATATTGCGCGTACCCAGCTGCACCTGGTCGTCGAGGTTGCGATACTCGCGTCGCTCCCACACCTTGACCGCGCGCTTCTCGCGCCCGTGCCCGCCGATGCGCACGCCCTCGGGGTTGTAGCCGGCATTGCCGAATGGCGACGTGCCGGCCGTACCGATCCAGCGATTGCCGCCCGAGTGGCGGTCGCGCTGCTCGGCGAGGCGCTCATTGAGCGTGCGCAGCAGCGCCTCCCAGCCGCCGAGCGACTCGATCTGCGCTTTCTCCGCGTCGCTGAGCACAAGCTGCGCCTGCTGCCGCAACCAGTCATCGGGCAAGCTCGCAAACGCATCGCCGGTGGTCGCTTCGATGCCGCCGATCCATGCGCCGAACACGCGGTCGAACAGATCGAAGCGAGTTTCATCCTTGACCAGCACCATGCGGGCGAAGGCATGGAACTCATCGATCGAACCACGCGCGATTCCGGCGCGCAGTCCCGCCAGCAGCTGCAGGAATTCGCCCACACCTGGCTTGAGCCCGGCGCAGCGCAGGGCAGTGAGAAAACTGATCAACACGAGGATTTTGCACTCCGTTAACGTGCCAAAGGTACATTCCTACGGTACTGTGCGTGGTTCACGTGCGCACGAATTCCAGCAAAGGGCATGGCCCTTGCGCCGTTGCCCGCTGCCACGCACCACTTGCCCTTGCCCGGAGATTTGCCATGCGTTTTCCCGTCGTTCTCGCCCTGACCATCGCACTGGCTGCTTGCGGCGGCGCGGCGCCGCCTGCGCAGACACCTGTCGGCGCGACGCCCGCCGAGCCGGTCGCGGCCACCGGTGCCCAGGTCACCGGCACCGTGGTGTCCGACCAGCCGGCGCTGCTCGGCGCCGGCGCCAGCCTGGTCACGCGGCTGCTGGATGTCACGCGGGTCGATGCCGAGCCGATCGTGGTTACCACCGGTAGCCAGCCGGTTACTGCGTTGCCGGCGGAGTTCGCGCTGGCCTATGACGACGACCAGCTGTCGTCGGATCGCGACTATGCGGTCGATGCGCAGGTGATGGAAGGCGTCACGGTGAAGTTCGTCTCGATCGGCCGGGTGCCGGTGCTGACCAAGGGCAAGCAATCGCGGGTCAACATCCAGCTCGCCCAGGCGATGACCAGCGCAGTCCGCGATCCGGCGGTCGAACTGCTGAAGGAATACACCGATCTCGAGCAGCGTCTGGGCGGACTGGAGCGTTTCGCCGACAGCCGCATCGTCGGACCGGAAGGCAAGGAAGTCGCGATCGGCTGGGATGGCTTTGCCGACGACAGCGGCGTGCGCATGGTCCGCGAGACGGTCAGCAATGGCGACGGCAGCGGTCGTTTCACGCGCAAGTTCGCGTGGAAGGACGGCAAGCTGTGGGTAGCCACCCGCGAGCGCGACGGCGTCAGCGTGCGCCTGGGCTGGGCCAGCGACGGCAGCCTGTTGATCAAGGAAAACAACGGCAGCGCCGACGAGGCGGCCGCCGCCGAGGCAGCCGACCTGTCGAAAGCCGCGAAAGAAGCCTACGCCATCGCCGCCGCGCGCAAGCCGAACTGATCGCAGGCAACCAGCGGGTCCGCGGGTCGGACCCGCACCGGGCCTCGTGCGCGTGCGGTGCGCGCGGCGACTCAGCCGCCGCGGCGCGCGATGAAGGCCAGCTTCTCGAACAGCGCCACGTCGGCCTCGTTCTTCAGCAACGCCCCGTACAGCGGTGGAATCACCTTCTTCGCGTTCTTCTCGCGCAGGACCTCGGCGGTAATATCCTCGGCCAACAGCAGCTTGAGCCAGTCGAGCAGTTCCGAGGTGCTGGGTTTCTTCTTCAGGCCCGGCATCTCGCGCAGGGCGAGGAATGCGCTGAGCGCCTCGTGCAGCAGCTCGCGCTTGAGGCCCGGAAAATGCACCTCGATGATCGCCTTGAGCGTATCGGCATCCGGAAAGCGGATGTAGTGGAAGAAGCAGCGGCGCAGGAATGCGTCCGGCAGCTCCTTTTCGTTGTTGGAGGTGATCAGCACCACCGGTCGATGCCTGGCGCTGATCGTGCGGCGCGTTTCGTGCACGTGGAAATCCATGCGGTCGATCTCGCGCAGCAGATCGTTGGGAAACTCGATATCGGCCTTGTCGATCTCGTCGATCAGCAGGACCACCCGCTGCTCGCTGTCGAATGCCTCCCACAGCTTGCCCGGCACGATGTAGTTGCCGATGTCGGCGACTTTCGGATCGCCGAGCTGCGAGTCGCGCAGGCGCGCGACCGCATCGTATTCGTACAGGCCATGCTGCGCCTTGGTGGTGGACTTGATGTGCCATTCGACCAATGGCGCGTCCAGCGCGCGCGCGACTTCCTGCGCGAGCAGGGTCTTGCCGGTGCCCGGTTCGCCCTTGATCAGCAGCGGCCGCTCGAGCACGATCGCGGCGTTGACTGCCAGCCGCAGGTCGTCGGTGGCGACATAGCGATCGGTACCTTCGAAACGCATCGGTAGCTCCAGTCGGATCGTGTGGGAAATCAGTGCTTGCGCGCGCGGGCCAGTGCATCGGCCAGCGCGTTGTTGCCCGGTGGCGGTGCGCTGCCCGCGCGTGCGGCCGCGCGCGATGGCGGCGGATCGCGGCGCGGTACTCCGCGCTGCTGGCCGCGTGCCGGATCGTTGCCCGCAGCGCCAGGCGCATCGTCCAGGCGCATGGTCAGTGCGATGCGCTTTCGCGCCAGATCGACTTCAAGCACCTTGACCTTGACGATGTCGCCGGCCTTGACCACCTCGCGCGGATCGCGCACGAACTTGTGTGCGAGTGCCGAGACATGCACCAGACCGTCCTGGTGCACGCCGATATCGACGAACGCGCCGAAGGCGGCGACATTGGTGACACGACCTTCGAGCACCATGCCCTGGGCCAGGTCCTTGAGCTGTTCCACGCCTTCGGCATAGCTCGGGGTCACGAACTGCCCACGCGGGTCGCGGCCGGGCTTTTCCAGCTCGCGCAGGATGTCGCGCACGGTCGGCAGGCCGAAGCGCTCGTCGGTGTAGGCCTCAGGCTTGAGCCCGCGCAGGAACGCGCTGTCGCCCAACAGGCTGTGCAATGTGCGCCCGCTGCGCGCGGCTATCTGCTGGGCCACCGGATAGGCTTCCGGGTGCACCGCCGAGGCATCCAGCGGGTCATCGCCCTGCGCGATGCGCAGGAAGCCGGCGGCCTGCTCGAAGGCCTTGTCACCCAGGCGCGGCACCTTGAGCAATTCGCGGCGGGTGCGGAACGGACCGTGCTGGTCGCGATGACGGACCACGTTGTCGGCCACTGCCGGACTCAGGCCCGCAACGCGCGCGAGCAGCGCGGCAGAGGCGGTATTGGCGTCCACGCCGACCGCGTTGACGCAGTCCTCGACCCGCGCATCGAGTGCGCGCGCGAGCTTCACCTGGTTCACATCGTGCTGATACTGGCCGACACCGATCGCCTTGGGCTCGATCTTGACCAGTTCCGCCAGCGGGTCCTGCAGGCGGCGCGCGATCGACACCGCGCCGCGCAGCGAGACGTCCATCTGCGGAAACTCCTTCGACGCCAGCTCGGATGCCGAATACACCGACGCGCCGGCTTCGCTGACCACCACTTTGGCGAACTTCAGGTCCGGATGCTTGCGCAGCAGCTCAGCGACCAGGCGCTCGCTCTCGCGCGAGCCGGTGCCATTGCCGATCGCGATCAGCTGCACGCCCAGCGTGCGGCATGCAGTAGCCAGCTGCGCGATCGAGCCATCCCACTGGTTCTGCGGCGCGTGCGGATAGATGGTGTGGGTGGCCAACACCTTGCCGGTCGCATCGACCACCGCCACCTTGCAGCCGGTGCGCATGCCAGGATCCAGACCCATCACGATCTTTGGCCCGGCCGGTGCGGCCAGCATCAGGTCCTTCAAGTTGTCGCCGAACACCCGGATCGCCTCGTCCTCGGCCGCTTCGCGCGCCTTGCCGTACAGATCGAGTGTCAGGTGCAGGTGCAGTTTGGCCCGCCAGGTGAGACGGCAGGTCTCCAGCAGCCATGGGTCCGCGGCGCGTCGGAGTGCCTGGATCCCGAACCGATGCGCGACGCGCGCCTCGCACAGCTGATGTCCGGCGAGCGCGGCAGGATCGGGCGGCTGGAGCGCGCCGGAGCCTGGCTTGGGGTCTGCTTGTACAGCCCCGCGCACGGCGACCGTTTCCGCCAATGGGGCAAGTTCCAGGTCCAGTACCCCTTCGTTGCGCGCGCGGAACAGCGCCAGCAGTCGATGCGAGGGAATCGTGCGCAACGATTCGCTGTGCGCGAAGTAGTCGCGGTATTTGGCGCCCTCGTCGTGTTTGCCGTCGATCACGCGTGCGCGGATCTGGCCGCGCGTCCACACCAGCTCACGCAGCTCGCCGACCAGGGCCGGGTCTTCGGCGAAGCGCTCCATCAGGATCGCGCGTGCGCCATCGAGCGCGGACTTCGCATCGGCCACGCCGCGGTCGGCCGCAACAAAGGCGAGCGCCTCGGTCTCGGGCGTGAGGCGCGGATCATCGAGCAGGCGATCGGCCAGCGGTTCCAGTCCTGCTTCGCGCGCGATCTGCGCCTTGGTCCGACGCTTGGGCTTGAACGGCAGGTACAGGTCTTCGAGGCGCGACTTGGTGTCGGCCTCGGCGAGCAGCGATTGCAGCTCGGCGGTCAGCTTGCCCTGCTCGCGGATCGATTCCAGCACCGCCGCACGACGCTGCTCGAGTTCACGCAGATACACCAGGCGCTCTTCCAGCAGGCGCAACTGGATGTCGTCGAGGCCTTCGGTGGCCTCCTTGCGGTAGCGGGCGATGAAGGGCACGGTGGCCCCGGAGTCGAGCAGCGCGACGGCGGCAGCGACCTGCTGCGGGCGCGCGCCGATGTCGGCAGCGATGCGGTGTTCGATCGGAGGCATTCGGATGCGGCGTCGAGGGAGGAAAGGCCGGCAGGTTCGCACCGGCAGCCTCGATTGTATGCGCCACGGCGTTGTACGGAAGTCTTGACGCAGGCCGGTTCACGACCCCGGTGGCGATTCGTCGCGCGCGCGCGCGGCCGCAGCGCGTTCGCGCAGTCGGCGATAGCGTGCGCCAAAGTGCGTGGCCTCCCACGCGCCAAGGCGCCAAGCCAGATCGACCACCACGCCGACCGCCAGTCCCACCACCAGCCCACCCAGCACCAGGCTGCCGAGCACATCGCCGGCGGCGCTGAGCACCTCGCCGCTGCGTACCAGTGCCAGCGCGGCTGACGGATCGTAGCCGCCCGATTCGCCGTCGAAAAAATGCAGCAGGTAGTGGCCTACCAGATAGGTGAAGCCGTACACCGGCACGATGGTGAACGGGTTGGTGATGAACTGCAGTGCGGCGCACACCGGCAGGTTGGCCCGCGCCAGCAGGCAGATGCCCAACGACAGCGGCAGCTGGATGCCGAACAGCGGCAGCACGGAGAGGATCGAGCCCAGGTAGATCGCGCGCAGCAGCGGCCCGCGTTTGAACGACCACAGGAACCAGCTGCGTCTGGCGGTCGCGGCGAACCACTTCAGGACCGGATAGCGGCTGATCGATGCGCGCCGCGGCAGCACCCGCAGCACGCGCTTGAGTCGGCGCATGCGCGACTGGTACTCGCGGCGGTGCTGTTCGAGTTCGCTGGGCACGATGGCTGCGGCTGCGGCGGGTCAGCAGTCCGGCTGGCAGCGCATGCGGGAGGTCGCTGCTGCGATCACGCCGCGCGGCTGCCCAGCCGGCGCAGGTGCACCAGCAGCAGGGAAACCGCCGCCGGCGTCACCCCACTGATGCGGGCCGCCTGGCCCACCGTCTGCGGCCTGCTGCGCACCAGTTTCTGCGCGACTTCCGCCGACAGGCCGCGCACGGTGGCGTAGTCGAAATCGAGTGGAATCGGCAGACTTTCCTGCGCCCGATTGCGCGCGATCTCGTCGCGCTGCCGCTGCAGGTAGCCCGCATACTTGGCCTCCACCTCGACCTGGGCGGCGACCCCGGCATCGTCGACCCCCGGACCGATGCCGGGCACCTGCATGAGCTGCGCATAGTCCAGCTGCGGACGGCGCAGCAAGTCCAGCGCCGAGGTCTCGCGATTGATCTGGATCGCCAGCGCGTTGAGCACCTGCGCGCCGAGCGCATTGTTGGGCGCGGCCCACAGGCCACGCAGGCGCGCATCCTCGCGCGCGATCGCCTCGCGCCGTGCATCGAACTTCGCCCACTGCGGATCGCCGACGCAGCCGAGCCGGCGGCCGGCTTCGGTCAGGCGCAGGTCGGCGTTGTCCTCGCGCAGGTGCAGCCGGTACTCCGCGCGCGAGGTGAACATGCGGTACGGCTCGATAGTGCCGTTGGTGACCAGATCGTCGACCAGAACCCCGATGTAGGCCTCGTCGCGGCGCGGGCACCACGGCTCACGGCCGGTGGCGGCCAGCGCGGCATTCAGACCGGCCAACAGGCCCTGCGCGGCGGCTTCCTCATAGCCGGTGGTGCCGTTGATCTGGCCGGCGAAGTACAAACCCGGCACTGCGCGGGTCTGCAGCGTGTTGTGCAGTCCGCGCGGATCGAAGTAGTCGTACTCGATCGCGTAGCCGGGGCGCGTGATGTGCGCGTTCTCGAAGCCACGGATCGAGCGCACCAGCGCGACCTGCACGTCCAACGGCAGCGAGGTCGAGATGCCGTTGGGATAGATCTCGTGGGTGGAAAGACCCTCGGGCTCGATGAAGATCTGGTGCGAGTCCTTGTCCGCGAAACGCACCACCTTGTCTTCGATCGACGGGCAGTAACGCGGGCCGGCGCCCTCGATGGCACCGGTGAACATCGGCGAGCGATCCAGTGCACCGCGGATGATCTGATGGGTCTGCGCGCTGGTGCGGGTGATCCAGCACGACACCTGCCGCGGGTGGTCAGCGCTGCTGCCGGTGAACGAGAAAACCGGCCGCGGCGTATCGCCCGGCTGCTCGACCAGTTCGCGGTAGTTCACGCTGCGGCCATCGATGCGCGGCGGCGTGCCGGTCTTGAGCCGACCCTGGCCCAGCGGCAATTCGCGCAGGCGCAGCGCCAGGTTCTGCGCGGCCGGATCGCCGGCGCGCCCGCCCTGGTGATTGCGCAGCCCCACATGGATCTGCCCGGCGAGGAAGGTGCCGGCAGTGAGCACGACGCTGCGTGCGCGGATCGCAAGTCCGGTCTGGGTCAGCACGCCGACCGC
>JBBSDI010000102.1:0-10675 GCA_038249585.1 Lysobacterales bacterium
CAGCTGGCCAGCGACCTGGGCCTGGGCGTGGGCGACAAGTTGCGCCTGGACGCCGGTCAGGGCGGCGACAGCGTGGTGAACGTCGCCGGCATCTTCGAGCTGGGGGTGCGCGAGCTCGATTCGCGCTACGTGTACCTGGACATGAAGCAGGCGCAGTCGCTGCTCAACCTGCCGGGCGCCGCCACCTTGATCGACGTGACGGTGACCGACATCTTCGGCGCCGAAACGGTGGCAGCGCGCATCGCCCGGCTGACCGGGCAGAAAGCGGACAGCTGGATGCAGACCAATGCCCAGCTGATGAATGCGCTGCGGAGCCAGAGCCTGTCCACCCGGATCATCAGCGTGTTCGTGGCGCTGAGCGTGGCGCTGGGCATCGCCAGCGTGCTGTCGGTGAGCGTGGTCCAGCGCACGCGCGAGATCGGCATCCTGCGCGCCATGGGCATCACGCGCGGGCAGATGCTGAGGGTGTTCCTGGTGCAGGGCGCACTGTTCGGGCTGGCGGGATCGCTGGTGGGCGGACTGGCGGGCTACGGACTGGTGGGCGCGTTCAACACCTTCGGGCCAAAACTGTTTTTCATCCCGGTGAGTCCGTGGCTGCTGTTGGCCGCAGCACTGCTGGCCACCCTCACCGGCATCGTGTCCGCGGCGATCCCGGCGCGCCGCGCGGCCGGCATGGACCCGGTGGAGGCCATCCGCCATGTCTGAGCCTGACGCTGGACAGGAAGTGCTGCGGCTGCAGGGCCTGAAGAAGAGCTACAACGTCGGCGAGCCCACCGAAGTGGAAGTACTGCACGGGCTCGACCTGCGCCTGCAGCGCAGCGACTTCGCCGCACTGGTGGGCACGTCGGGCTCGGGCAAGAGCACGCTGCTCAATGTCATCGGCTTGCTCGACCGGCCCACGGAGGGCGAGATGTTCCTGCTGGGCGAGCCCACCAAGGGCATGGACGATGCGCGGCGCACGGCGCTGCGCGGCAGCGCGATCGGCTTCGTGTTCCAGTTCCATCATCTGATCCAGGCCTTCACCGCGCTGGAGAACGTGCTGATGCCGCTGATGGTGGCCACCGGCAAACCCGGCCGCGAACAGCTTGATATCGGCCGCGGCCTGCTCGCCGAAGTGGGGCTGGCCGGCCTGGAACAGCGCAAGCCCGACCAGCTTTCCGGCGGCCAGCAGCAGCGTGTGGCGGTGGCGCGCGCGCTGGTAGCCCGGCCCGCCCTGCTGCTCGCCGACGAGCCCACCGGCAACCTCGACAGCAAGTCCGCCGCGGAAGTGTTCGCACTGTTCCGCAAGTTCAACCGCGAGTTCGGCTGCGCGGTGCTGCTGGTGACCCACGACCCGCGCCTTTCGTCGCAATGCGACCGCACGGTGACGCTGGTGGATGGCAGGATCGAAAGCGACAACCCCAATGCGACGCCGGCGGCGTGAGGCCGGCGCCCCTGTCGGCGGCGCGCCGCCGTGGTGCCGCCACTCCCACGCAGCGGCCTCGTCCCGCAGCACCGCGGCACGCCGGATCACCTGCTGCACCATGGGTGTCGTCGTTCGCGCCCCACGTTCCTGGCGCAGGTGTAAAGTGAACCTGCCCGAGTGCTGCCGAGAAATGGCCCCTTCCGCCGCCAATCTCCGTTATTGAGGACATGGGCCCGTCCGGGCCCGGATGCGCCGAGTCGAAGGAGGCTTCAAATGACCTGTGCGACCACCAGACGCCGATCCAGCTGGATCGCCGCAATTGTCCTGCTGCTCTCGGCCCCGGCCGCGTTTGCGCAGTCCTTTACCGGGAACATGTCCGGGACCTGGTGGAACCCTGCGCGCAATGGCGAAGGCCAGTTCATCAGCTTCGAGCGGGTTGCAGGCCGCAACATCGCGGTACTCGCCTACTTCACCTATGACGCCAACGGCAACCCTGCCTGGCTGGTGGGCAGCGTGGAATTCCAACCGGGCGCGTCGCGACTGACCATCCCGGTGATTCAAGGACGCGGCGCGAGGTTCGGCGTCGGATTCCGTAGCACCGACGTGATCACGACGCCCGCGGGTTCTGTCACGCTCGATTTCCTCGCCTGCGATCGGATCGGATTCGGCTATTCCGGCGCGAACGACACCTTCCAGTTCGAGCTGTCCCGGTTGATTGGCCCTCTCGACGGGGCGGATTGCCGCGCTTCGGGCAGCGCCGGTAGCGCAACCCGGTTCGTCGGCGCGCAGTCGGGCAGCTGGTGGGATCCGCAGCGCAGCGGGGAGGGCAAGTTCATCGCCTTCGAACGCCAGGGCGATCGCCACGTGGCGGTGATGTTCTATTTCACCTACGACGATCAAGGGCGCGCCCGTTGGCTGGTCGGCGCGGCGGAGCATGCGGTCGATGCACGCAGGATCGAGATCCCCTTGTCGAGCGGTTCCGGCGCTCGCTTCGGTAGCGCGTTCCGCAGTGCCGACGTGCAACTTGTGCCAAACGGTCGTGCCAGCCTTGAAAGCATGGGCTGCTCGGGCCTGCGGTTCCGTTATGACGGGCACGTATCCTTCGGCCTGAACCTCGGTCGCACGATCGGGGATCTGGTCGCACTACCGTGCACGCTTGCGGCTGCCCCACCATCGGCGGTCGACAACCAGCTGCGCGCGCTGATTGCCCGCGAAGGGCTGCGCGGCGACCCGAGTGTCGGGCGCGAGCTGCCGGGCTCCGACGCGCCACTCGCAAGGCTAGGCAAGCTGCTGTTCTTCAGCAAGACCCTGAGCGGCGACCGCGATGTCGCCTGTGCGAGCTGCCACCACCCCGCGCTGGGTGGCGCCGATGCGCTCGCATTGCCGATCGGTCCCGCAGCAGTTGATGCGAACGTGCTCGGAGCCGGCCGCAGGCTGAACGACGGCAGCATCCTGATCGGACGCAATTCCAACACGATATTCAACGTCGGCCTCTACGACGCCGGACTGTTCTGGGATTCCAGAATCGAGAGCGTGGACAAGATCCCGGGCCGCAACGGGGCTGGCAGCGGCATACGCACGCCGGACAGTGTCACGGCAGCGGCCGATCCCGACGCTGGCGGCAACCTGGTGGCGGCTCAGATGCGGTTCCCGGTGGTTACGCCGACCGAAATGCTTGGCACCGCCTTTCCCGGCATGAACGATCGGCAGGTCCGCAGTCATCTGGCTGCGCGCCTGGGCGACTACGGTAGCGGCGCGGGTCTGCTGCCGCCGAGCCAGTGGCTGGCCCGTTTCCGCGACGCGTTCGCCAGCGGTGGCAGCGCGCAGGAGCTGATCACCTTCGAGAATATCTCTCGAGCGATCGGCGAGTTCCAGCGTTCGGCCGTGTTGGTGGAGACGCCCTGGTCGAGCTACGTGCTCGGCGACAATGGCGCCATCAGCGCCAGCGCCAAGCTCGGCGCGCTGGTGTTTTTCCGGCGGGTCGACGAAGGCGGAGGCCAGTGCGCGCAGTGCCACCGCGGCGATTTCTTCACCGACGAACGCCACCATGTGATCGCACTTCCCCAAGTGGGTCCCGGAACTGGCGACCCGAACCAGGGCGATTTCGGACGCAGCCGCCCGACGGGTAACGCAGCGGATCGATTCGCGTTCCGGACCCCGAGTCTGCTCAACGTCGAGCTGACCGCGCCCTACGGCCACGCCGGAGCCTATGGCGACCTCGAAATGGTGTTCTCTCATTATGTGATCCCCAACGACACCGTAGCCGAGCTCATCGGCTCCCGGAGTTGGTGTTTCCTTCCTCCGTTCAACGCCAATGCGAGCTGCAGGACCGCGGCGAACAGGGTCTTCCCCAATACCGCAGCGGCGATGACACGGATACAGGAACTGCGCGCCTCCGACCCATCCAACGCACTTCCGTTGATAAATCCTGATCGGGTCGGCCAGGGAACGATTGGACCAATGGTCGATTTCCTGCACACGCTCACCGATCCCTGCCTGCGCGACAGAGCCTGCTTCAAGCGCTGGATACCTGACGCCGGCGAAGCTCCCGACAACTTGCAACTGAACGCAGTCGATGCCAGCGGGCGTCGCTTGTAAGCCGAGCCGGGCCCGCTGTGCGGCTGCCCTCGACGCACAGCGGGATAGGCGAGTCTGAGCCGAATGGCAGTTGCCTGGCGCGCACCGGATGCCGGTGAGCACGCACGTGTTCGCGTGCATCGGGGCGTACCTGTGTTGGCAGACGGTACGGCTTTGATCGTCGCTTCACTGTGCGAGGCTCGCGGCGTCCGGGTCTTCGCCCCACGCGCCGTAGCGCGACGAGCGCCAGCGGGATGATCTCCTGCTGGCCCGATGCTGGGTGATCATGTCGCCACGCCAGCCACAGCTGCACCGGCTGCTTGAAGCTCAGCTTCCGCGGCGCGATGTCGGCATGCCCAGCTGCGCGGAGCATCCGTCCGCGCACACGCTTGCAGGCGAGGGAATACACACCGATCTCCTGCATCGCCATCGCCGGGCCGAGCATCGACGCGTCGGTCAGCAGATCGAAAAAGAGCAGGCGGCGATCAAACCAAGGCCGCGCTGCAGCGCACCGCGTTGCCGCTCACGGGAACTGCGCACAGGATGCATGTGCTCGGCTCCCTATGCTCTTGCTGTCGTCGCGCAACTTCACCTTGCCATCGTGAGCCTTATTTTCCTTTGTATTCATGGAGTTGACGCCAAATCAGTGGCATTCCAACCTGACCCCATTCCCGCGCCTCAACAACCCGCCCCGCAGCCATCGATCTCGAACTGGATGGTCGTGTGGCGCAGGCCAAAACGATCGGCGAGCAGCGCTTGCAGGGTGTGCAGCAACGCGTCGGTATCGTGTGCCGCATCGTGTTCGACATGCGCGGTGAGTGCTGCGACCGTGGTCGACAATGGCCAAACGTGCAGGTCGTGCACATTGCGCACGCCGGGTACCGCACGGAGTGCGGATTCGACGGCCGGCAGGTCGATGCCGCGCGGCACGGCATCCAGCGCGAGGTCGAGCGACTCGCGCAACAGGTCCCAGCCGCTCCACAGCACCACGGCGGCAATCAACAGGCCGGTTGCAGGATCGATCCAGGTCCAGCCGGTGAGCCAGATCGCGAATCCGGCGACCATCACGCCCAGCGAAACGCCGGCGTCGGCGGCCAGATGCAGGAATGCGCCCCGCTGGTTGGCATCGTGGCGGCGGCCGCGCCAAAACAAGGCAGCCGAGCCCGCGTTGACCAGGAATGCGAATCCGGCGACGGCCATCACCGCCAGACCCGGCACCGGATGCGGATCGCCCAAGCGCGAGATGCTCTCCCACGCCAGCGCACCGCAGGCGAACAGCAGCAGGGTGGCATTCATCAGCGCCGCGAGGATGGTCGACCGCGCCATGCCGTAGGTATGCCGACGGGTCGGACGGCGGTTGGCAAGGATCGCAGCGCCCCAGGCCAGCAGCAGCCCGAGCACGTCGGCGGCGTTGTGCACGGCATCGGCCAGCAGGGCCACCGAACCCAGCGCCAGACCTGCAGCGCCTTGCACCAGCACCAGTCCGATATTCAGCGCGGTACCCCAGCGGAATGCGCGCAGGGCGCCGCCACTGGAGTGGGCATGGTCGTCGTGCGGGTCGGATGGCCCGTGGTGGTGATGTTGGTGGGCGTGATCGTGGGCGGCCATGCCGCATCATGACCGCTGAGTCCAGCAACGGGAACTCGGGTGCTGCGCGAAACCGGCGCGCCTGAAGCGGACGCGGGCCGCAGGCCAAACCGCCGGCCGATCCGCGAATTGCCGCCATCGGGCCCGACAAACTACACTCCGCCGGCTAAACCGCCGCCCGGCCTGAGCTGCCGGGAGCTGCCCATCATCCAACCCGTTCGGGGGAATACAACATGCTTGAGTCCCAAGCTCTCTGGATCGCGCTCGGCTGCGCGGTGCTCGCGCTGCTCTACGGCGCATGGTCGATCCGCTGGATCCTGAGTCAGCCGGCTGGCAATCCGCGCATGCAGGAGATCGCACACGCGATCCAGGTCGGCGCCAATGCCTACATGAACCGCCAATACCGCACCATCGCCATCGTCGGCGTGATCCTGTTCGTGATCATCGGGGTGGTGCCGGGGCTGGGCTGGACCACCGCATTCGGCTTCGCAGTCGGCGCGATCCTGTCCGGAATGGCCGGCTATATCGGCATGTTCATCTCGGTGCGCGCCAATGTGCGCACCGCACAGGCGGCATCGAAGGGGCTCAACGCAGCCCTCGCGGTAGCGTTCCGCGGCGGCGCAATCACTGGCATGCTGGTGGTCGGACTCGGCCTGCTCGGCGTGGCCGGCTACTTCATGTTCGTCATCGGCCAGAGTTCGCTCGGCGGCATGTCCGATACCGCGATCAAGAATGCGCTGCAGCCGCTGGTCGGCCTCGCCTTCGGATCGTCGCTGATCTCGATCTTCGCGCGCCTCGGCGGCGGCATCTTCACCAAGGGCGCCGACGTCGGCGCCGACCTGGTCGGCAAGGTCGAAGCCGGCATTCCCGAGGACGACCCACGCAATCCGGCAGTGATCGCCGACAACGTGGGCGACAACGTCGGCGACTGCGCCGGCATGGCGGCCGATTTGTTCGAGACCTATGCGGTGACCATAGTCGCGGCGATGCTGATCGGCGGGATCTCGTTTGCCACCTACGGCGCTGCCGGCGTGATGTATCCGCTGGTGCTGGGCGCGGTGTCGATCGTGGCCTCGATCATCGGCACGTTCTTCGTGAAGGGTCGCGAGGGCGGCAAGATCATGAATGCGCTGTACCGCGGCCTGATCGTCGCAGCATCGATCTCGGCAGTGGCGTTCTGGTTCGTCACCGAGCAGATGTTCCCGGACAATGCGACCGCGATCTTCGGCTGCGCCGTGGTAGGCCTGGTGCTGACTGCCGCGATGGTGGTCATCACCGAGTACTACACCGCCACCGAATACGCCCCGGTGCGCCATGTCGCCCAAGCCTCCACCACCGGGCACGCGACCAACATCATCGCCGGCATCGGCATCTCGATGAAGTCGACCGCGCTGCCGGTGCTGGCCGTGTGCGCAGCGATCCTCGCGGCCAACCAGCTGGCAGGCCTTTACGGCATCGCCGTGGCCGCCACCGCGATGCTGTCGATGGCCGGCATCATCGTGGCACTCGACGCCTACGGCCCGATCACCGACAACGCCGGCGGCATCGCCCAGATGGCCGGCCTGCCGAAGGAGATCCGCAACGTCACCGACCCGCTGGACGCGGTCGGCAATACCACCAAAGCGGTGACCAAGGGCTATGCGATCGGCTCGGCGGGTCTGGCAGCACTCGTGCTGTTCGCCGACTACACGCACAAGCTGGGCGAGTACTTCCCCGGCCAGACCTTCGTGTTCGACATCGCCGATCCGCTGGTGCTGGTGGGACTGCTGATCGGCGGCATGATTCCGTTCCTGTTCGCGGCGATGGCGATGGAAGCGGTGGGTCGTTCGGCCAGTGCGGTGGTGGAAGAAGTGCGCCGCCAGTTCCGCGAGATCAAGGGCATCATGGAAGGCACCGCCAAGCCGGAATACGACAAGGCGGTCGACATGCTGACCAAGGCCGCGATCAAGGAGATGATCCTGCCCTCCCTGCTGCCGCTGTTCGTGCCGGTGATCGTGGCTTTCGGTTTTACCTTCCTGATCGATGCGCAGGCCGGCGCCAAGGCGCTCGGCGGACTGCTGGTCGGCACCATCGTCACCGGTATGTTCGTGGCCATCTCCATGACCACCGGCGGTGGTGCGTGGGACAACGCCAAGAAGTACATCGAGGACGGCCACCACGGTGGCAAGGGCTCGGATGCGCACAAGGCGGCAGTGACCGGCGATACCGTGGGCGATCCGTACAAGGACACCGCCGGCCCGGCGGTGAACCCGCTGATCAAGATCATCAACCTGGTCGCGCTGCTGCTGGTGCCCGCACTGGCAGCCGTCGCGCAGTAAAGGTTGGCGATTGCGCGCGGCGCCGCAGGGCGCCGCGTGCGGTGGTTCCGAAAGCCCCGCATTCTGCGCGGCTTTCGCGTTGTCAGCCTTCGATCGCGGCGCTTGAACGCGGATAGGCACCCCCAGAACGGCGTGTGGCCAGTTCCATGCTGTCGCGTCGGCGGCGCTGTCGCGACCACAGCAGGCTCAAGTCTGGCCGTCGCTGGCCGATATCCCTGAGGAAAGCCGGGAGTCCATCCATGAGTTCGATCGGTTCCATCGCGCGATCCGGCCTGGCCGCCGCGCAAACACGCCTGCAGGTCGCCGCACACAACGTGGCCAACAGCGCCACCGAAGGCTTCGTGCGGCAGGCCGTGCAAGCCGGCACGGCGGCGTCAGGCGGCGTGAGCACCCGCGTGGTCGATGGCGGCGACGGATCGGCGTTACCGATGGCCGAGGACCTGCTCAACGCCAAGCAGGCGAGCTACGAGTTCGCCGCCAATCTGAAGATGGTCAAGGCGGAATTCGCAATGCTCGGATCGCTGATTGAGGATCGGATCTGAGGGGTTTTGGCGCTGTCGCGGACCGTCCGATCGCCACGATCGCTGCCACGACATGTGGTATGGCAGGCCGTCCCGACCTGCCGCTCTGCAAATCGCATGAACCACTGCCGCGCACGCCGTGTTGGCAGGTCGGGGGCGACCTGCCCTGCGGGCGCGGCGCGCTCGCGCGATTGCCGACATCCTCGCCGGGTGGGGCGTCCCGACCCGCCGCTCTTGGCACTGCATCGACCGCTGTCGCGCACGTCGTGATGGCAGGTCGGGGCGACCTGCTCTACGGACTTGTGGGTTGTGCCAACTGAGGCGCCGCAACGGAAGTTGCGCGCGATCCCGATATCAAGCCGAAGTACAGCAAGGGAATGACGACCAGCGTCAGCACCGTCGACACCAGGATGCCGAAGATCAGCGATACCGCCAGGCCGTTGAAGATCGGATCGTCGAGAATGAAGAACGCGCCAAGCATCGCTGCCAAGCCGGTCAGGACAATGGGCTTCGCACGCACCGCGCAGGCCTCGATGATCGCCTCGTCAGGCGCCCGACCCTCGGCGACCGCCTGGTTGATGAAGTCCACCAGCAGGATGGAATTGCGCACGATGATGCCGGCCAGCGCGATCATGCCGATCATCGAAGTCGCCGTGAATTGCGCACCGAGCAGCGCATGGCCGGGCATCACGCCGATCACGGTCAGCGGAATCGGGGCCATGATCACCAGCGGCACCAGATAGCTGCGGAACTGCGCGACCACCAACAGGTAGATGAGCACCAGGCCGGCCGCGTAGGCAATGCCCATGTCGCGGAAGGTTTCGTAGGTGATCTGCCACTCGCCGTCCCACTTGATAGCGAAGTTGCCGGTATCTGCCGGCTGCGCGATGAAGTGTTGATCGATCCGCTGACCGTCGATCAGATCGTCGCGCAGTTGCCCGACAAGATCGAACATGCCGTAGAGCGGGCTGTCGATGGCGCTGGCCTCATCCCCGGTGATGTACACCACCGGCAGTAGATCCTTGTGGTGGATCGCACCGTCCCACGGTGCCTTGCGCACGCTCACCAGCTCCGACAGCGGCACCAGTCGACCGCTGCCACCGCGTACCTGCAATGCCAGCAGCTGATCGATGCTGGACTGGCTGGCGGCCGGCAGGCGTAAACGGATCGGTCGTGGGAATTTCGACGCACCATCGTGCAGATAGCTCGCGTCAAGCCCGGTAACGCCCGCGGCGATCGCATCCGCGATCGCCGATTGCGGCACGCCGAGGCGGGCCGCACGCGCGCGATCGACCTGCACGATCTCGCGCGGGGCGTCGCTCTCGACACTGGTGTCGACATCGACGATGCCTTCGGTGCGCTGGAAGCGCTGCTCGAGCACCTTGGCCAGCGCGCGACTGCGCGCATAGTCCGGGCCATACAGCTCGGCCACCAGCGGCGAGAGCACCGGCGGACCCGGCGGCACCTCGACGACTTTCACCGACGCAGCGTGGCGTTCGCCGATCGCCGCCAGCGCGGGCCGCAGGGCCGCTGCGATCTGGTGGCTTTGCCGGTCGCGCTGATGTTTGTCGATCAGGTTGACCTGCAGGTCGCCGACGTTGCTGCCGCTGCGCAGGAAGTATTGCCGCACCAGGCCGTTGAAGTTCATCGGCGCGGCAGTGCCGGCATAGCCCTGGTAGTCGAGCACCTCCGGCACCGTATCCACCACGGCGGCAAGCTCGGTCAGCAGGGCGTTGGTGTCCTCGAGCGTGCGGCCTTCGGGCAGATCCACCACCACCTGCAGCTCGGACTTGTTGTCGAACGGCAGCATCTTGAGTACCACCAGTTCCACCACGGCGAGCGAAGCGGCCACGCCCAGCAGCCCCACGATCGCTGCGAACAGCCAGCCACGCCGACGGCCTCCGCGCGCGCCATGCAGGAACGGACGCATGGTCGCTTCGAAGAACCGATGCAGGCGCGAGCCTGCGCTCGCCTCGGCTGCCGACGCATGGTCGCCGCGCGCGGGCTGGTGCCGCGCCAGCAGCTTGAGCGACAGCCACGGCGTGACGGTCAGCGCGATCGCCAGCGACAGCAACATGCCGACCGACGCATTGATCGGGATCGGCCGCATGTACGGCCCCATCAAGCCGGACACGAACGCCATCGGCATCAATGCGGCGATCACGGTGAAGGTGGCGAGGATGGTTGGACCGCCGACCTCGTCGACCGCCGGCGGGATCGCCTGCAGCAGGGTCTTGCCGCCGCGGCGCATGTGCCGGTGGATGTTC
>JBBSDI010000103.1:0-10584 GCA_038249585.1 Lysobacterales bacterium
CTCAGTTAGGGAAGCATCCGAAGTAAACCCGCGGTGGGTCAGTTTTCAACCGGCAGGTGGGTCAGTTTCCAACTGGCGCTAACACCTCGAAGCACTTGTGGGATCTGCCATGGCAGCACTTGTGGGAGCTGCCATGGCAGCGACTGGGGTCGCGGCAGTATCCAAGGTTGCAGTCGCCGGCATGCCGGCTCCCACAGATTGCATGGCTCCCCATGGCAGCACTGCCTTGCTGTGGGAGCTGCCATCGCAGCACTTATGGGAGCTGCCATCGCAGCACTTGTGGGAGCTGCCATGGCAGCGACAGGGGTCGCGGCAAGAGGGCGAGTTCCAGTGGCCCGCATGCCGGCTCCCACAGTGAGGTAGTGCGCGCGTGGGCGCCTTGGCACGCCCGTGCCGCTATGCCACCATCCACTGGCGCCGTGAGTTGCCCAATAGTTGCGACACGCATGCGCGCTCAACCTGCCAGACCGGCTCCGGTCGCGGCGCAACCACCGGGTCTGTCTGCATGTCGCCAACGCCGAGTCACCCGGATGCCATCGCTGTAGCAGGCGCCGGACCCACCGCCTTCCCCACCCCGATCCTGACCATCGCACCGTATCGGGACCTGTGCACCGACTGCGGCATCTCGCGCAGCAGCGATCCGGGCCGTTGCGGACGCGCATGCCAGTTCATCAAGCCCGACTATCCCGCACTGGAGGCCAAGGTGCACCGGCGCGCGCGCGACCCTGCGCGCACCGACGAGATTTTCTTCGGTCCATTCCGACGCATGCTGCGCGCGGCAATGATCCACCCGCTGGATGGCGCGCAGTGGACCGGAATCACCACCCGCATCGCCGCGCGCCTGTTGGAGACCGGTGCGGTCGATGCGGTGCTGACCATGGCGCCGGATCCGCAGGATCGCTGGCGGCCGGTGCCGGTACTGGTTACCAAGGCTGCGGATATGGCCGCCTGTCGCGGCATGCAGATGGGCTATGCACCGCTGCTGGCATTGCTCGAGCCTGCACGTGAGCGCGGCTACAAACGCCTGGCGATCATCGGCATCCCGTGTCAGGTGTATGCGCTGCGCGCGCTGGAAGACGAACTCGGCTTCGAGCGCCTCTACGTGATCGGCACGCCGTGCTCGGACAACACCACCACCGAGCGCTTCCACGATTTCCTCGCCCTGCTGTCGGATGATCCGGACACCATCACCTATCTGGAGTTCCGCGCCGATTACCACGTGGAATTGCGCTTCAGCGACGGCAGCAAGAAGGAGATTCCGTTCCTGCTGCTGCCGATCTCCAAACTGCCGCCGGATTTTTTCCCGATGACCTGCCGCACCTGCGTCGACTACACCAACGTGCTGGCCGACATCACGGTCGGCTACATGGGCGGCCAGGGCGAACAGTGGCTGCTGGTGCGCAATGAGCGTGGCGAAGAACTGCTGTCCTTGCTCGGCTCGGAGGTGCGCACCTGCGAGCCGGGCACCGCCGGCAAACGGCAGGCACCCGTGAAAGGATTCCTCGCCAACGTGAAGCTGGCCGCCGGCGGACTGCCGCTGCGCAGCACGCCCAACTGGCTGCGACCGGTGATGGGCTGGCTGATGCCAAAGGTCGGCCCCAAAGGACTGGAGTTCGCAGGCGCGCGGCTGGAGATGAAAGCCATCGAAACCGTGCTGCATCTGCGCCGCAATTTCCCGCGCCGCCTGCGCCACTCGGTGCCAGCGCACGTGCGGGCGCTGGTCGCACCCTATGGTCTGAAACCGAGCACCGACGAGCTGCGACACCCGAACGCGGCTGCACCGCTGCAGGACCGAGAATCCGCATGAGTCGGGCAGCGGGCGGATCGTGGCGTCAATCGGCGCTGGCACTGGTTGCACTGCTCGCAATCGGCGCAAGCCTGTGGCAACTGCTGGCCGCGCGCGGTGGCGTGACCACGCAGGCGCTACGCATCGAGGGCATTCCCGCAACCGTCTTCCGTCCCGCCGCAGGCGCTCCCGCGCCCGTGGTGGTGATCGCGCACGGATTCGCGGGCTCGCAGCAACTGATGCAATCGTTCGCGCTGGCGCTCGCGCAGGGCGGCTACGTCGCGGTGACCTTCGACTTCGCCGGCCACGGCCGCAATCCGGCGCCGCTGACCGGCAGCATCACCGAGGTCAGCGGCGCGACCCGCACCCTCGTCGCCGAAACCGCAACCGTCGCCGCGTTCGCGCGCGGACTGGGCGACGGGCGACTCGCCGTGCTCGGCCACTCGATGGCCTCCGACATCATCGTGCGCTTCGCGCAGGAAACGCCGGACGTGGCCGCGACCATCGCCGTGTCGATGTTCTCGCCCGCGGTCACCGCCGACAGCCCACGCAACCTGCTGGTGATCGTCGGCGACTGGGAAGGCATGCTCAAGACCGAAGCCCTGCGCGTGGTCGGCATGCGCTCGGCGCCGGACGCGCCACAGGCCGGCGTCACTTACGGCGATCCACTGCAGGGCACCGCACGCAGGACCGCGTTCAGCCCGCAGGTCGAGCACGTCGGCGTGCTGTACAGCCGCGACAGTCTGCGCGAGTCGCTGCAGTGGCTCGATACGAGCTTCGCGATCCAGCGTACCGATAGCCCGGTGCCCATTGCGCGCGGCGGCTGGATCCTGCTCCTGCTGGCCGGCGTGGTGCTGCTGGCCCGCCCGCTGTCGACGCTGCTGCCAATCGTCGCCAGCACTCCGGTCGGCGCAGGACTTAGCTGGCGCCGGCTGTGGCCAGCGCTGCTGATTCCGATGCTCGCCACGCCGCTGCTGCTGCGCGTGCTGCCGACCCACTTCCTGCCGGTGCTGGTCGGTGACTATCTCGCCGCGCACTTTGCGATGTACGGCCTGCTCACCGCCGCCTGCCTGCTGTGGCAGCGATCGCATCGTGCGCCCGGTGCAGGCGCGCGTACCAATCGCACCGCATTGATGGCTGCGGCGCTGGCGCTGATCGCGTTCGGCTTCATCGGCATCGTGTGGCCGATCAATGCCTTTGTCACGGCCTTCGTGCCGGGTCCGGAACGCATCGTGCTGGTGCTGGCGATGCTGGTCGGCACACTGGCGTTTTTCCTCAGCGACGAGTTGCTCACCCGCGGCAGCGGTGCTGCGCGCGGCGCCTATGTCGCCAGCAAGTTCGCCTTCGTGATCTCGCTCGGCATCGCCGTGGCGCTCGACTTCGAGAGGCTGTTCTTCCTGCTCATCATCGTGCCGGTGATCGTGCTGTTCTTCATCGTCTACGGGCTGTTCAGCGCGTGGGCCTATCGGCGCACCAATCATCCGTGGGTCGCAGGCATCGCCAACGCGGTGGCTTTCGCGTGGGCGATCGGGGTGACCTTCCCGCTTCTCGCCGGCTGATTGCAGGCAGCTCCAAGCGCGCCAAACATCGCCGACCTGTGCAACCATCCGCCAGCACTCCCCTGCCCCGATCCCGCAGCGCACCTCATGACCACAGCGACCTATCCCGCGCCGTCCGCCGTCCTCGAACTGCTCAAGCCGATCACCTGGTTTCCGCCGATGTGGGCGTTCGCCTGCGGCGTGGTGTCCTCCGGCGTGCCGATCCTCACCAGCTGGCACGTTGCGGTGGTCGGGATCATCCTCGCCGGCCCCCTGGTCTGCGCGATGAGCCAGGCGATCAACGACTGGTACGACCGCGAGGTCGATACGATCAACGAACCGCAGCGGCCGATTCCCTCCGGCCGCATTCCCGGCAAGTGGGGTCTGTACATCGCCATCATCTGGACCGGATTGTCGCTTGCGGTTGCAGCGACCCTCGGCACCTGGGTCGTGGTGGCAACCATCATCGGCCTGTTTCTTGCGTGGGCCTACAGCGCGCCGCCGTTCCGGCTCAAGCGCAACGGCTGGTGGGGCAATGCGGCCTGCGGTTTTTCCTACGAGGGTCTGGCCTGGGTCACCGGTGCCGCGGCCATGCTTGGCGGCGCACTGCCACCGAATGAAGTGCTGATCCTCGCGGTGCTGTACAGCATCGGCGCCCACGGCATCATGACCCTGAACGATTTCAAGGCGATCAAGGGCGATGCGCAGATGGGCATCCGTTCGCTGCCGGTGATGCTCGGCGCCGACGGTGCGGCCAAGGCCGCCAGCGCGATCATGGCGGTGCCGCAGGTCGTGGTGATCGGTCTGCTCGTCTACTGGGACCGCCCCGTGCAGGCCGCGATCGTGATCGGATTTCTGGCCCTGCAGCTGTGGATGATGGCGCGCTTCATCAAGGCGCCGGTCGACAAGGCGCTGTGGTACAGCGGCTTCGGCGTGCCGCTGTTCGTGTTCGGCATGATGGCCAGCGCGGTTGCGGTGCGCAGTCTCGGCGCGACGCCCTGATCGAGCGCGGTTGCGTCAGCGTGCCAGCGCGATCAGCGCAGGCCGCTACTCGAAGCCGTTGCGCAACAGCAGATCCGCATCGCTGGTATCCAGTGCGATATTGAGCTGCACGTTGCCGCCAATCCCACCTGTGTTGGGTTGCGCGATCGCGATCCGGTACACCGCACCGGCCTGCGCAACAAACGCGACGCGCGACGTGTTGTTGCCCACCGCCTGGTTGTTGTTGGCAGCCACCGGCAGCAGCGCGGTCAGCGTAGTGCCGGTGTACACCGCCAGCAGGGTATCGATGGCGCTGCCGACCGTATCGATCACCACCGGGCCCGACACCGGCGCCGTCCAGCGCCACCACACCGAAGCGCCGGCCGTATTGCGTCCGTGGTGCGGCGGCTCCAGGAATTCCAGCGTGGCATTCGCGTTGCTGCCGTTGGTGGTAGCCGAGTTGCCAGTGAGCGTTATCGCATTGGCGAAGTTGTCGTTGGGCGGACCGGCGAGACCCGCGATCAACCCTTGCGCGCGCGCCGGGTATACCAGTTCATAGTCGATACCGTCGGCCAGATCCACGATCACGGTCTCGTTCGGCTCGGTGATAGCGTCGGTGATCGGGGTTGCCAGCAGATCGACGAAGGCAGCACCAGCAGGAATCTCCACATGGCGATTGCTACCGGTCGACCAGCTGTAGTCGCCGCTGGTGCCGCTGGAGAATGCAGTCCCCGTGCGATCGAACCAGACCCGCAACATGCTGGCAGTCGGCCCGCTGCGACTGACGCGAAACACCAGCGTATCCGCCGGCGCTTCGGCGGCATTGGCATCGGTGGCCACGATCGACACCACCGGCAATGCAGTCGCCTGAAAATCGAGCCCGTTCACGTCGGCCGTCGGCGTTTGCGGATTGCCGAAAGCCGGCACCAGTGCGTACCCGGTCTCACCGGCCGACAGCGTCACCGCAGCACCGGATGCCAGTCCGGTGACGGTCCAGTTGCCGTTGCTGTCGGTATAGCTGCCGCGATAGCTGGTGTTGGCTTGCCCGTTGTTGACGTGCACGCCCTCGACCGGGATCGCACCCGCCAGCACGCGCCCGCTCAGCCGCAGCGTGGTCGGTGCGCCCACCGTCACCAGCACCTGCGCACTCGCGCGACCGCCCTTCATGTCGCTGGCGACTACCCGCACCACGTAGTGACCAGCGCCCGCAAAGCTGCGCGCATTTGTGGCCGCGTTGGTGCCATTGAACGTGCCATCGCCCCACTCCCACGAATAGGCCAGCGCATCGCCGTCGGCATCGCTCGCCGTGGCGGTGAAGTTCACCGGCACGTTTACCGCCACGCTGGCGCTGCTGACGATGAGCGCCACCGCAGGCGCGCGATTGCCGGCGAACGCGCCGACCTGCACTGCATAGTCGATCGACGGCGGCGCGCCGGCGTTCTTCACCAGCGGCGTCACATGCAGCCCCAGGCCCCGATCCGAAAGCGTCCGGCCGATCAGCACGCCACCATCGTTCTTGCCATTGCGACTGCGCGGGGTATTGTCGAGCAGGTAGTTGGCCGAGCCCTGCAGGTTCACCAGCAGCGCGCGGTCGAAGTCGGTGTACTGGCTGCGATGCTCCAGCCAATAGTGGCCGCGCTGGATCACCGGTGCGGCTGCAGGCACCGCCTCATTGGACGCCAGCGTCGCCATCCACAGGCGCTCGCGGCCAAACACGCCCGCCGACGACGGGCCCGCGACCGGGGTGGCGACATCGTGCGAGAACACGCGCTGGCTGCCGCTGCCCCACAGGCGCGCGAACTGCGGATCGAGCAACCAGCTCAGCCGCTCCTTGAAACTGGCGCTGAAGTGCGAGCGCAGTCCGCCGCCACTGCCGAGTCGGTCGAAGGGATTGCCGTACTCGGAGTTGCTGCCCGCACCCGCGGGGTCGAAACTGGCCGTGGTCCAGAAGTTGGCGTGCCACAAGCCCAGGTTGTGGCCCAGCTCATGCGCGGCCACGCCGCCATCGTCGCTCTTCATCCACATCCCGGTGGCGCCGACATAGGCCTGGCCGGCATAACCGCCAGGGCCACCCACGAAGCGCACCGCATAGAAGCTGTAATTGAGCCGATCCCATGCCGGATTCGCAGCCCGCGCGGCGTTCGCTGCATCGTTGAGGATCGGAATGTCGTTGCCGGCGTATTCGGCCACCGTCTTCGGCAGCGTCACCACCGTGGTGAAGGTGCCGGTGATATCGGGGATCAGGTTGTAGCTGAACGCGCGCATGTGATCGCGCAGGCTGGTCACGGTATTGGTCACCGTGGCCAGGCTAGGCAGCGCGCTTTCGGCCTGGTCGGCAAAGCGCGCGCGGATGTACAGGAACGTCTTCGGCCCGGTCGTATAGCTCGAATGCACTTCGGCCTTGGGCGCGATGACGCGCCCATCGGTGCCCTCGCGCTCGATCAGACCCCATTCCTGCGACAGCGCCTCCAGTTCGGACGCATCGCAAATGATCGCCAGCGTTTTGCCGGTCACGATCAGACGCTCGGCCGCCGCCACTGTCGCATCGGCAGCGCAGCGCCGCGGCGCGGGCGGCTGCGCGCCAGCGATCGACTCGCCCTCGGCCACCGTGCGATAAGGCAACTCGGAGAACGCCAGATCGTCGTCCAGCGCAATCCCGTGCACCGGTAGCGGCAACAGGCTGCGCACGCCCACCCGGCGTCCATGCGTGAACGCGAACCAGCGCTCCTCACCCATGGCCACGATCGGCGTGCGCACCGAGCGATGGAAATCGCCCTCATCGGTGGCCACATGGTCGGCCGGATGGTCGTGGTACATCGTGACCTGTTCGGTCAGCAGTCCCAGTCCATCGACCCGGCGCTCGATCTGCGCGGCGATCTCGGCCGGCAGTCGCGCGCGCAAGCCATGCGCGAGGCTCACCGCCAGCGCCGCAGCCGGATCCTCCACCATCAGCAGCTTCATCGACACCCGCCGTTCCTGCGCCAGCGCGAGGCCTTGCGCGCGGTTGCCTGCGCTCGCCTGCGCGGGTTCGTAGGCACGCGCCCAGCTGTCGAACGCGCCGATCCGGGCGTGCGCTTGCGAACGCATCGCATCGTCCTGTGCAAACAGGGGTACCATCGCAGACAGCATCACGCCGCCCAGGATCCATCGTGCAGTCAAGCAACGCCCCATACGTTTCCCCTATCGATCCAGCGGCGCAGTATCCGTGGCCGCCCAGAGCTTGTCCGACACTGCCATCGTCCACCCCGACCCACGGTCGCAGTGGCACGACGGACGGCCGAGTGATCACGCTGCGGCTCAACCAGCCTTATCCGTTCGACTGTGTCGAGCATCAGCGGACCTCCCACCATGCCTGAGGGTCCAGAGATCCGGCGTGCCGCCGATCGCCTCGCACGCGCCATGGAGGGCGAACGCGCGATCAAGATCACCTTCGCGCAGACGCCGCTCAAGCGCCATCAGAAGGCGCTGAAAAACCAGCGCATCGTGCGCATCCGCCCGCGCGGCAAGGCGCTGCTTACCCAGTTCGACAACGGCCTGACGATCTATTCGCACAACCAGCTCTACGGCCGCTGGGTAGTGACCGAGCCCGGCGTGCGCCCCGATACCCGCCGCGAACTGCGCATCGCGATCGAATCCAAACGCAAGGCGATCCTGCTTTACAGCGCATCGGACATCGCCGTGCTCGACGAAGCGGGCTTGCTGGCACACCCCTTCCTCGCCAAGCTCGGCCCCGACCTGCTCGACGAAGACACCACCGTGCCGATGGTGATCGCCCGGCTCGAAGACCCGCGCTTGAGCAACAAGCATCTCGCATCGGTGCTGCTCGACCAGTCGTTCATCGCCGGCATCGGCAACTACCTGCGCAGCGAGATCCTGTTCAGCGCCGGCCTGCTGCCCTCGCGCAAACCGCGCGATCTCAGCGCCGAGGAGCGCCAGCGCCTCGCCGAGTCGATCCTCGAAGTCGGCCGCGTCGCCTACCGCCGCGCCGGCGTCACCAACGACTGGCAACGCGTGCAGCGACTCAAGACCGAAGGCCTGTCGTTCGAAGCGCGCCGCTTCAACGTGTTCGACCGCGAGGGCCTGCCCTGCTGGACCTGCGGTGAACCGATCCAGCGCGCCGAAACCGGCGGCAGGCGGGTCTACATCTGCCCGGTCTGCCAGCACTGAGCATGTGCGCACTGCGCGGGCCAAGCATTCGATCAGGCAACGACGCCAAAAAGCGCTCCCACCCCGGCAGTCAGCGCCATCGCCAACGCGCCCCAGAACACCACGCGCGCCACAGATGAAAACACCGGGGATCCACCAGCGCGTGCCGCCAGCAGCCCCAACAGGGCCAGAAAGACCAGCGAGCTGCCCGAAAGCCCCCACATGAGCATGGGCGCCGGAAGCAAGGGAACCATCACCAGCGGCAACGCAGCGCCCACCGCAAACGTCGCCGCTGAAGCGAGCGCGGCTTGCACGGGCTTCGCCGCGAGGGTGTCCGATATGCCGAGCTCGTCTCGCGCATGCGCGCCAAGCGCGTCCCGCGCCATCAACTGTGTCGCGACACTGGCAGCGAGCGCCTCATCGAGACCGCGCTTGATGTAGATCAATTTCAGTTCAGCGTGTTCCTGCTCCGGATCGGCGGCCAGCTCCTTGCTCTCGCGCGCCAGATCCGCCCGCTCGGTGTCGGCCTGCGAACTGACCGACACATACTCGCCCGCGGCCATCGACATCGCACCAGCGACCAGGCCGGCGACACCGGCGACCAGAACCACCTGGGTAGTTGCGCCGGAAGCGGCTACGCCCAGTACCAGACTCGCCGTGGAAACGATGCCGTCGTTCGCGCCAAGGACCGCGGCGCGAAGCCACCCCGTTCGATGCGTTCTATGGACTTCGCTGTGTCTCATCGCACCTGCCAGCTGATGAAGCATGTCGCACGAGGACCAAAGATTGCATCGAGCACGCGAGCGCCATGCCAATGCCAGTGTGCTCGAACCAGCAATCAAACGCCACCGCGCGCGCGCTCGAACGACTGACGCGATTGGACCATGCAGACCTCAGGTTTCCACCGCCGCTCTCCGCTTGCGCGCGCAGCATCCGCTTGGGCATAGCCGATCGGTTCGTCACCGAGCATTGCAACGTCCGCGCTGATCGACTCTGCAGCCAACACGCTCGGCGATTAGCCTTTTGACGTGGCGCAGGACGCCATCGGAGGGATGGCGAGGCCGGAAACCTGGGGTTTGGCGGGACCGTCGAAAAACTGGACCCATCCTGCGTGAACTCCCGCGCCGCCTCAAGCAACTTCGGCATCGCCAGCTACAAGGTGAACCTCGCGGACTTGCCGAATGCAACCAAGGTCGCCAACCGCCCTACCTGGGCCGATGAAGCGCACAGAGCTTGTTCCCATCGGGGTCCCGAACATACGCCAGATGCATTGCACCCATCTTGCTCTCGCGAGGGCCTGGCGCGCCTTCGATCGACGTTCCACCGTGCGCAACGGCAACATCATGGAACTGCCGCACCTGCTCGGGCGAACTGCACTTGAACCCAATGGTGCCACCGTTGGCGAGGGTAGCGACCTCACCGTCTATGGGCTCGCTGACGCAGAACGTTCCACCATCGTGCCGATAGAAAAGCCGGGCCTGACCTGTGCCCGCCGTGTTTTGCATCACCTCACCTGCCCCAAGCACGCCAAGGACAGCGTCATAAAAACGCCTGGATCGCTCGATGTCGTTCGTTCCGACCATGACATGACTGAACATGACTGTCTCTCCGGATAACTGACGGTGTGTACCCTACGCCAATGGATTACGGCAACCCCAGGCCACTGAAGCCCCACGTTCGAGCTTCTCGGGCGACGACGGCACGCCGCCATGCCCGCGGGACGGATGATGAAACACACCGGCTCGCAGGGCTGACGGCGTGTCGTTGGCGCGCCGCTTGAGCGAAGCGTCAGGCATCACCGGGACCTTTTCGCCACGGTTGTGCTTGCGCACCAATACTCTCAACAGCGGCTCGCGCGGCTTCAAGCACTTGCGCGGGCACCTGAACCTTTGTTCTTCGGGGCAACAGGCCGAGAAGCTTGGTTCTTTCGTAACTGTGTATCCACAGGCCCCACTCACCGACGCCAGGCTTCCCGCCTTCCCCGTGCTCTGCAAGGTTGTAGACCGCTACCTCAAACTCGGGAGACGTTCCTTTCACCGACGACACCAGCCAGCCCCAGTCTTCATCAAGGTAGTCAGCTGCGAAACCCAGTTCAGTAAACCGCGTCGCAAGGAATTCTGCGAGGTCTTTGCC
>JBBSDI010000104.1:0-10498 GCA_038249585.1 Lysobacterales bacterium
CCGCTGTGCTGCGCGGTGACGCGCAGGCGAGCCCGACGATTCTCGATCAAGGCGCCGCGCTGGCGGCGCGTCCGCAGTAGAACTCATTGCTGGGCCCAGAGCGCACGAGCCATGACCACGACCACGACCACCGCCGCTGGACGTCCACCCAACGAGTCGACCCAGCGTGCGCAGCAGGACACGATCCTGTCGCCGCGCTTCTACACCACCCACTTCAAGGCCATGGACCGGATCAACGTCGAACCGATCCGCGCCGAGTTCGAAGCCCTGATGGCCCAGTTCGAAGCCGACGCCAACTCCGATCACTTTCAGCGTCCGAGCGGCCTGAACAAGGACCATTCGCAGCTGCCGCCTGGGCTGTATCAGGAGTTCGTCGATTTCATGATCAGCTCGGTGACCGAACGCTGGTGCAACGACGACTTCCGCCATGGTGAGGCATTCGCGCTGCTGATGCGCGCCGAGCCGCACCTGATGCGTGGACTGAACAAGCTGTGGATCAAGTTCTTCGTGCTGGCCGTATTCGCCACCATGTACGTGCGCGACCATAGCCGTCCCGTGCTGTTCGAGGCGATGGGCATGGTTCCTGCCGAGTACGACTTCACGGTGTTCCGCATCACCAGCGACATCACCCGCCAGGTGTTCCCGCTGACCGTGAGCCTCGACGATCCGCGCTTCAAGGCGTGCCTGGACAAGTTGCTGGATCTGAACTCGCGGGTCGAAAAGGCTAAGGCACAGGGCGGCGTCATCGGCACGATCAAGCGCATCGGCCTGTCGGCAAATGCGGCGTTCACGTTTGCGCGACTGTATTTCCTGCCGACGCGCTCGGACGAATTGCCGAAAGATGTGCGAATGGTTCCGGCCTGGTAGAGACCGATGTCACTGGACAGCCACTGGTACCCGATCCTGTTTACCATGTTCCTGTGGTGGTTCAGCACGGGTGTCATTCTGTATCTGGACGGGCTGCCGCGACGCACCTTCCGCTGGAGTCTCGCGGGCGCGAGCGTAGTCGTGGCAGGCGCACTGATGGGACTCGCTGCAACTGCCGAGCAGAACAGTGTGTGGGCCTCCTACGTGGCATTCAGTTGCGCCATTCTGGTGTGGGGCTGGGTCGAGATGTCGTTCCTGATGGGCCTGATCACCGGCCCGCGGGTCACCGCATGTCCGCAGACCAACAATCGCTGGCACAAGGCATGGCTTGCCTTCGAAGCGATCGCCTACCACGAACTGGCGCTACTGGCCGGTGCAATGCTGATCGCGGTAATGACCTGGGATGCGCCCAACCAGCTGGGCCTGTGGACCTATCTGGTGCTGTGGGTCGCGCGCCTGAGCACCAAGCTCAACCTGTTCTTCGGGGTCCGCAATCTCAGCGAAGAGTTCCTCCCGGATCACCTGAAGTACATGCAGTCTTACTTCACTCGCCGGCCGATGAATCTGCTGTTCCCGTTCTCGCTGATCCTCAGCAGCCTGGTTGCAGTAACGCTGTGGCGGGCAACCATCATGGCGGGTGTCGGGCCGGGTGAGACGGTGGCGCTGTGCTTCCTGGCCACGCTGGCGACGCTGGCGGTCGTGGAGCACCTGTTTCTTGTCGTGCCGATCAATTTCGGCGCGCTGTGGAATTGGGCCATGGCCTCGCGTAGACCAGCGTCTTCACCTGCCGCACCGAGGACTTGAATCGATGCGCTACTTTTCCCTCGACTCCTGCCGATCCCCGACTGCAATGCGGCAGGCGCTCGGCGTTGTGACAGAGTGTTCGGCCGAGCCCGGCAACGCAGCTCGCGATGCAGCAACCTTCCACGCCAACCATGCCAAGGAGAATTCCGATGAGTGAGCCAGTCGTTCGTGTGTTCGCAACCGAAGAGCAGGCGCAGTCTGCTGTTGATCAGCTGGTCCGCCGCGGATACCCAAGAGACACCATCAACTTCCTGAAAGCGTCGACCGAACAGTCCGCCTCGCTGGAGGCGATCGCAGAGAAGATCGCAGCCGGCCACGTGCTGCGCACGCGGGCCAAGGTTTACGCGGAAGCTGTCCGCAGCGGACGATCGCTGGTGTCGGTTCGAGCTCCCTTTGGCCGCGCCATCCCGGCCCTCGACATCATGAGGTCCTGCGCACCGGTCGACTCCGGTGTGCGCTTGCCGCTGGACGGGTTCAGGGACTGGGATGACGGGGAACCGTCTTCGTTCCTGACGATGACTACGCTGCTCAACAATCCCGCGCCACTGTCGCAGTTGTTCGGGATCGGTACCAAGGCGTTTGGCGGCAAGCCCATGTTCGGCGGGCTTACGGGCTCGCGCTTCGCGCTGTCGTCGATGATCGGATTTCCGCTATTGAGCCGCAGCAGCACTTCGCTCTCGTCCGCAATCGGGCTTCCTCTTTTGACCAAGTCACGGCGATAGCGGGTGGTGCCAGAACTCAGCAGCGGCTCAATCCGCAGCAGGATGGGGCGCAGTTTCGCTGGCACACGACCTGACCACAATCAACTCGGCATGGACCGCTGAAATGCAGTACCGATCCAGGTTGATTGACGGAATCACATTCTGTTGACAACAGAAGTTTGCCCGCCTAGCATGGTGTCGATTACACCGATATGCGCTGTGGTGCTGCGTTTCGAGCGCACGGCACGGCAAGACCGTACAGCTGGAAACCGCGCTTGGAGCGAGCGCGGTGCACCGAAGGCTACAGACGTCGGAACGAACGCCGGTGCGATCGAAGCTCGATCAAACGCGCGACGACATGGATGTCCACCGTTTCGACGTTAGAGCATTGTTCGTCGTTGAAAGCTGAAGACGACGAGTAGTCAGCGTGCAGGTATTGCACGACGCAAAACTGCAGTGGATAACGACATCTGCTTCTCATGAGGAGTAATCGCAATGGCACATGATATTGATGATCCGAACCGCGTGTGGCCCACTGGCTTGACCATTGGGGAATCAGAGGAACTGCACAAGCACGTAATCGACGGGAGCCGCGTGTTCTTCGTGATTGCGTTGATCGCGCACGTCCTCGCCTACGCTTACACCCCGTGGCTTGGTTAACAGGAGAGCACCATGAACCAAGGTAGAATCTGGTGTGTGGTTAACCCGACGATCGGCCTGCCGGCATTTCTGGGTACCGTTCTTGTGATCTCGCTGCTGGTTCACTATGCAGTGCTGTCCAACACGACCTGGTTTGCAGCGTTCTTTCAGGGCGGCTGAGTTTCAGGCCTGCCACGCAAGAGCGGCGTCGTCCTCCCAAGCCGCCATCGCCGCAGGGTGAGGGCTTTACAGGCGGGGGACTGTAAGGGGACCGGGGACGGGCTGTTCCGGTCCCCGCTTCTTTGATCGGAACCATTGATCTCGGTGAAAGCCCTCGGGAAACGCGTAGTCGACGCATGGGTGTCGTTCGGACCCCGCTACATGCCTTTTGCGGATGTCGCTACAGCCGACGTTCCGCTGAGTCGCCTGTTGCGACTGTCGCTGTTCCAGATATCGGTCGGCATGGCAATGGTCCTGCTGTTGGGCACCCTGAATCGGGTGATGATCGTCGAACTCGACGTTCCCGCTTCGCTGGTTGGCATCATGGTTGCGCTGCCGCTGGTGTTCGCGCCGCTGCGCGCGCTGATTGGTTACCGCTCCGACACCCACCGGTCCGAACTCGGCTGGAAGCGCGTTCCGTTTATCTGGCAGGGCACCCTGCTGCAGTTCGGCGGCTTCGCCATCATGCCGTTTGCGCTGCTGGTGCTCGCAGGCGCGGGGGAGGCGGCGGACGCACCGATCTGGCTGGGTCGACTCGCAGCAGGCATCGCGTTTCTGTTGGTCGGCGCTGGCATGCACATGGTGCAGACCGTGGGCCTGGCCTTGGCCACCGACATCACGCCGGTAGAGTCGCACCCGCAGGTCGTGGGTCTGATGTACGTCATGCTGCTGGCGGGCATGATCGTGAGCTCACTGCTGTTTGGCACGCTGCTGGCGGATTTCACCCCCGGGCGTCTGGTGCAGGTGGTGCAGGGTGCGGCCGTGGCGACGGTATTGTTCAACCTCATCGCGCTGTGGAAGCAGGAGGTCCGCAAGCCGCGGCGCGGCGCACCAGCGCTACCGCCGGACCCGTCGTTTCAGGAATCCTGGATGCAGTTCTGTGCCGGCGACCGCGCAGTGCGTCGTCTGGTCGCCATCGGCTTGGGCACCATGGCGTTCAGCATGGCCGATATCCTGCTCGAACCCTTCGGTGGAGAGGTACTTGCGCTGAGCGTTGGTGCGACGACCAAACTCACCGCGTTGCTTGCACTGGGTGGCCTGCTGGGCTTCAGCTATGCATCCAATGTGCTCGCGCGCGGTGGCGATCCGTTCCGCATGGCGCGCGCGGGAGCGTTTATGGGGCTGCCCGCGTTCGGGCTGGTCATGATTGCCGCACCGATGCAGGCGCCCGCGCTATTCATCATCGGCAACTTTCTGGTTGGTTTCGGCGGCGCACTGTTCGGACACGGCACCCTGACGGCAACCATGAACACGGCACCGAAAGCGCAGGTCGGACTTGCGTTGGGAGCCTGGGGCGCGGTGCAGGCAACCGCAGCCGGGGTGGGTATCGCACTCAGCGGCGTGATTCGCGACGCGGTGGTTGCGTTTGGTCCAGGCGCCGGAACAGGCACGCTTGGGCATGTATCCAGTGGCTACATGGTTGTCTACGCGCTCGAGATCGCCCTGCTGTTGACCACCCTTGTCGTTATTGCACCCTTGATTCGTCGCGGCAGCGAGGTAGTCGAGGAACCCGAGCTGTATCCGTCGCCACGACCGCGGACTGTCGCCGAGCAGTCGGCCGAGTCGACCGCCGGCGCCAGCGCCTGATCGACCGGCATGGCCAAGCTCACGATCATTGAACACCCCGACCCCCGATTGCGACAGGTTGCCAAGCCAGTCGTCGCATTCGACGCCGAACTGCAGAGGCTGGTCGCTGACATGTTCGACACCCTTTACGCGGCCAACGCCATCGGTCTTGCGGCACCGCAGGTTGGAGTGAGTCGGGAACTGGCCGTCATTGACGTCTCGGGCGACCGCAGCGCACCGCACGTGTTCATCAATCCGAGGATCAACGCTCGGGCGGGCTTGGGTCTGGTCGAAGAAAGCTGCCTGTCGGTGCCCGGTATATCGGGCACGGTGAAGCGGGCGCTGCAGGTACAGGTTGATGCCCATCACGTCGATGGCTCTGCCTTCACCCGCAAACTCGAGGGCATGCTGGCGGTCTGCCTGCAGCATGAGATGGATCATTTCGCCGGAACGTTGTTCGTCGACCGGCTGGGACTGCTGCGCCGGCTGATGTTCCGCATCAGCGCACCCAAGCTGCGCGCAGCAACACCTGATTAGGCGTATCGACAGCGCGGTTGAGCGTCGTTGTTGCCCGCAGTTTCCCACCGAGTCCTGCCGGGTCGAGCCCGTCTCAACGCGCCTTGCGCTGGGGCAATGCGCCCGCCGAGTAGTCTCGGCGGACGCGATAACGTCTCAGGAGACCGGCGGTTCAACGACTGGCTGGGGTAGGGGCTCGACAGCCGGGATGGCGGCCGGATCGGCCGCAGGCTCGGCGGCGGGATCCACAGATTGCGCAGGAACCGGCGATGGCGTGTTGATTGCAGCCGACGAAGTTGCACCGGGACCCGCCAGCTCCGGATGATCGACCAGCATCGGAGTGCCGAACAGCGGCTTGTACACGCCCTGGTGGCAGGTGCCGCAATTGACCTTGGCCACGTCGCCGGACGGGCCGAGGCGATTGGTGGGAAACACGCCCACCAGCGGATTCAGATAGTCGTTGTTGATCTCGCGCACCATGCGGATGGCATGCCATGCCGGTGTGCGTTGCGCGCGGCTTGCGTCCCAGTCGTTGAACGCACGCGAGTTGTGGCAATAGGTGCAGTTGACGCCCAGCGAGGTCGACATGTGCATCATCAGGCCGAAGGTCCATTCGGCCTGCTTGATCGACGCGCGGTTGCCGGTGGGCAGCGCGGTTGTTGACATGCCGCGAATCTCGGTCGAACCCTCGAGAAAGGCCGAAAACGGATCGGACGGCAGCGACGCGGTGCCGACGGCAGTACCAACCATGTTCTGACCGGCGCGATTGCCCGCGAAGCTCGACCGCACGTTGTCGACTTCTTTGAACCAGACCTGCCCCGGCACCGGCTGCCCACGGTGGCAGGTGTAGCAATTGACCCCGGTCGCGGCCACATGCACGTTCCATTCGGAGTTGATCTGCTGGGTCATCTGCAGCATCCGGCGCGCAACGACCTTGGTGTAGACCGCATCCGAGGCCAGATTGTCGCTGATGTGGCAGTAATTGCAGCCTTGCTCAGGCGACACCCAGGCCGTGATCGAGACCATCAGGCGGGCGAATTCACCCACGCTCAGATCGCCGAGAACCTGCACGTTCTGGTAGACCGCCGAAGCTGGAGGCCCAACGGACGGCACACGCGGCAAGGCGGCCGGAATCTTGATGGCCGCACGCTGCTCGGCGACAATGCGCGGATTCTGGACGTTGACCAGTCCGGTACCGCGGTAACCGCTTTGATCCTTTTGCGTCGCAGGAATCTCGCAACCTGCGAGCGCGACCACCATCAGCGCGATCGAAAGGCCCTGCGCCGCACGCACCGCGCGCAAAGTGCTCATGGCGCGGCTCCCGTCGCGAGCGTCGGATCGATGGCGGCCGGAACGACCGCGGGGTAGGACGGCACCATGCCGTGCTCTATGCCCCACAGATACCAGTTGTCGACCACGGTGCCGGTCAACAGGATGCCGATGCCTCCGGTGAGCGGGGTCAACACCGCGAACCACCACGCCCAGCGATGGATCGATTCCATCGTCGCATTGAAGCCCATCGTCCAGCGCCAGAACAGTGCGCCCCGCTCGGCAGCCGTCCCGCGGTGCGCGATCTGCTCGAGCTCACGTTCGGCACCATAGCGTGTGGTCGCAAGAATGGTTCCCGCGTGCATTGCGAACAACAGGGCCGACCCATAGAGGAACGCAATCGACAGGCAGTGGAACGGGTTGTAGAACAGATTTCCGTAGCGGATCGAAAATGCGGCAGTCCAATCCAGGTGCGGGAAGATGCCGAACGGGACGGCTTCGCCCCAACTGCCCATCGCGATCGGGCGAATGAAACCGAGCACCAGGTACAGCCAGATGGCGGCCGAGAACGCCCACGCGACATGCGTTCCCATGCCGTGCGCGCGCGCACGGCGGTACATGCGGATGTTCCACAGGATCAACGACGTGGTCAGGAAGAATCCCGCCATCAACCACCAGCCGCCCTCGTTGAGCGGCGGAATCGACAAGCCGTAGGCTGGCGGCGGTGGCTCCAGTGCCAGCCAGAACAGCTGTCGCACGAACTGGACGGGATCCCAGTTCACCGATGCGAGCATGTTCAATCCGATGATCTCGAACGCGATCAGGAAACACACCGCCGAGGTCACCCCGGTCCAGCCAAGATAGATCGGCCCGACCTGCGCGTCGCCGATCCTGCCCAGCAGGTGCACGAGGAAGGGTTTGACCTCGCGCTCGCCGCCACCGCTGCCGGCCGGAAAGGGAGCGCCAGCGTATGCAGGTACGTCGACCTGGATTCGCGTGAAGATATTTTGATAGTCCGGCATGACAGATCCTTGGTTTTGTCGTCAGCCCACAGCGATTGGTGCGATTCGGGTTACCAGATCGGCAGGTTCAGCCACCAGTTCCACCACTCCGGCCAACCGCGCGTCCAGAACGGGCCACTGATGATGATGCACACCGCACTCCAGAAGACCGCGCTCAAGGCGAGGAACAGCCCCAGCCGGTGGATGCCCAGCGCGCCGATCGAATAGCCGATCGCGTCGCGGAAGAAGGTGTTCTCGTGTTCGGCAGTTTTCATCACTTCGCCCTTCTTCGGATTGGCGGCCGAAAGGATCAGGCCGCCATGCAGCGAAAGCGCGAAGGTGGTGGCGAAGAAGAAGCTCACCGCGATCATGTGCGCGGGGTTGTAGTGGAAGTGCAGATACTGATAGCCGACGTTCGACACCCAGTCGAGGTGACTGAAGATGCCGTAAGGAAACCCGTGTCCCCATGCGCCCATCAAAAATGGCCGGAACACGACCAGCGTGACGTAAGCGAGGATCGCCACGCCAAAGGCGAATGGAACGTGGTATCCGATGCCGAGCTTGCGGCAGATTTCAACCTCGCGCAGTGCCCAGGACACGAAACTGCCGATCGCACAGATCGTGATGATCTGCCATAACCCGCCTTCCTTGAGCGGCGCGAGGCCCAGACCGTATTTCAGGTCCGGTGGTGCGATGTTGATCTGCCAGATGTTCCAGGTTGGCCCCAGCGCTGCGCCGTAGACGATCAGCGCGGTGCCCAAGATGGAGAAGAATGCGGTGGTGACGCCGAAGAATCCGACATAGAACGGCCCGACCCAGAAGTCGAACAAATCACCGCCGACCAACGTGCCGCCGCGGACCCGGTACTTTCTCTCGAAACTCAACATGCCCATGGATCTCTCCCATCGCTCTCGCAGTTTCCCCCGGATCAGTCGGGCGCGCCGACTGACGGCCGGTTGACGATGTCGGGTAGGTCCCGAAGCGGCTTACCCGCCCTTCACCGCCAACCAGCGCGTGCCGCAGAAGGTCCTAACCCGAGGGCAAGGACGAGTTCTGTGCCGCAGGGGCCGGTGCCGCACCCTCGATCCAGTTGTACTTGCTGGTGCTGAGCAGGATGAAATGAATCAGCACGGCGAGCGCGAACAGGAACGTGAACAGCGCGACCAGCGATTTTCGCGGATCGAACAACTGCCAGACTCTCCACATGTCGTAATCCTCCAAACGGGGAATAGAAGCTCAAAGTGGTACCGGAGACCTCGCGGTCCAGCCCGACCATTGCGGTCGAACTAGAGCCACGGCCTCCACTGCCACACCAGGAAATGCGCAACAACTGCGATGGCTGTGAACAGAATGAAGCTGCCGACGAAGATGCTATGAAACTCCTTCGCCTCTCTGTCTGTCAGCCCCGTCAGCGACCGTCGTTCTTCGTTCATGGTCTACTCCGGATTGGCCTTGCGGCCGTTGCCACGCAACCCGCGTGGCCGGGAAAGCCTTGACGTCGCAACGGCAAGGTCGATTTTTTGCCCGGCATGCGCCGGGTGGATTCCGATGGATGCGCGGCGGGCATGCGGCTCATGCGGGCTCGCCGTCGGCCAGCGCGGTACGTGAGCTGACCACATGGTCGACGGTGACCGTCGAACCTCCAGCGCGTCGCGCATTGCGCTCGGCGCGATCGCGCATGCGTTTCGCCGCGCAGATGCGCACCAGCACCGGCTGTTGTTCCAGCATTCGATCGAGCAGCGCCTTGGCCTCGTCCATCCACGGCAGTTGCACATGCAGTTTGGACGGCGTCGGATCGACCTTGTCCATGTCGGTGCCCAACGGCAGGATGTCTAACAGCGCGTCGAACAGCGCGTTGCAGAACTCCTGCACGATGTAGGTCGCACCCGAGTAGCCCGGGGCTGCGCGGCTTGCGCGCGGGCACTTTCTTCAATCCGTACTGGGTCCACAACCAGTTCATCGCGCGGTTCGCGCACTGCCACTGGTCTTCGTCGATGGTGCGCGGCAGGAAGCGCTGCAGGTTGGTGCCTTCCAGGGTCACGCCGCCGCCGATCATCTCGGCGATCGAGCCGGTGACGACCACCGCCGGCAGTTTCGGATCGAGTACAGCGTGCGCGCGTTTGACCGCGCCCTCGGTGCCCTCCCGTCCTAGCTGTTCTTCGGCAAGACCCGTCACCACGATCGGCAACTCGTGCGGCGGCAGCGCATCGGTGTCATGCAACACCGAGGTGACCGGCAGGTTCTCGCAGCCGACCGGACCATCGATCACCACCTGCATGCCCTTGATTGCGGTAAATACATACACCGCGCCCCAGTAGCCGCCCGCGCGATCATGGTCGAGCACGAGCATCAGATCGGCTCCTCGACGTGCGATGCCTTGCTCGCCTTGGCGACTTTCTTCTTGTACTGCTCGCGGTACTCCGGGCGATCCTTGGGCATGTTCTCCCACTCGCCGGCGAGCTTGTTCTTCGACGAGGTTTCGATGATCGTGGGGCAGGCGCGGCCACCGAACAGCAGCGCGGTGGTATCGCTCTTGGGGTCGCAGCCGATCAGCAGGACCTTCTTGCCCTGCTGGGCCGTCATGTAGCTCAGGTTGGCCAGCGTGAAGCGCTTGCCGATGCCGCCCTTGCCACAGATCGCGATGATCTGCGTTTCCTTGGTCACGGGACCGGTATGCACCGGATCAAGCGGTGCTGCGTCCTCCGCGCGCAGTCCGTCGTCGATCACACGCAGCTGAATGGACGCGCCAGCCATGCCGTCGGTGGCAGCATTCATGACTGCGTCCTCCGGTCCAGAACCAGTTTCAGGGATGCGTGATCGCGGAACGCGATGCGCTTGGGCGGATCGGCCTCGACTGCGTGCTTGGGATGCGGATTCGGTCCGTCGAGCCGACCCTTTCCGGATTCGGCAAGCTGC
>JBBSDI010000105.1:0-10338 GCA_038249585.1 Lysobacterales bacterium
GCAGTCGGCGAAGCGTCGGTCGGACGGCCGGCGACCGGCGCACCGGTAGCACCACCGTTCCATGCAGCAATGCTGCAGGCGAATACGGACGGCGCGCCAACCAGGCCGAGACCAGCGGCGGCGACGAGAGCAAGAGTCTTCATTTTCACGGTACAGCCTCCCAAGCGGTGAGGATTAACAAGCGGATAGTAAGCCACTTGACCCGCAAAATGGAAGCGGGTCGGTGACTTGGGCGATGGTCTTGCGAAATTGCCTGACGCTGCGACCACCCTGCCAGTGTCTCAGGGCGCTTCTGCCGAAGCAGTGTCGCCCTGCACAATTCGACAGTCTGGCCGACCGATCTTTCAGTTCGGTGGCAGACCGCCGGCGGAAACCCTGGCGGGGTGGTTGCGGGGTCGAGCCTCGCAATTCCCATCGGCTATAACGCAGCGGGAGGGGCAATCCGGTCACGTCTGGGCGAAATCTTGTGGAAACGGGAGCTTGCGGGGGTGGGATTGTCGATCGTTGGCTTGAAATGAGGCTATGCGATCGAGTGGTGCTGCTGTCGCCGCCATGGCGGCTCCCACAGGGGATAGGGGAGGGTTTGGCAGGCTGCTGTCGCCGCCATGGCGGCTCCCACAGGACATAGGGGATGGTTTGGCAGGCTGCTGTCGCCGCCATGGCGGCTCCCACAGGGGATAGGGGAGGGTTTGGCAGGCTGGTGTCGCCGCTATGGCGGCTCCCACAGGGGATAGGGGAGGGTTTGGCGCGGTGCTGTCGCCGCCATGGCGGCTCCCACAACAGGGACAGAGGGATTGTGTGGTGGGGGGATGTCGCCGCCATGGCGACTCCCACCACAGGGGTGGGGAAAGGAAGGGTGTGGCGGGGGGATGTCGCCGCCGTGGCGGCTCCCACAACAGGGGCGACTTCAGTGCAGGGCATCCAGCGCGGCCATCTCGGCGGCGCGGAAGCCTGCGGCCGCGCGCGCGGCCAGATTGAACGGGCCGCGCACGGCGTTGGGGGCGAATTCGCGGATCAGGGCAATAAAGGTTGCCTGCGGATCGAGGCCGCGTTCGGCGCACAGGTATTCGAACCAGCGGCTGCCGGCGGCCACGTGGGCGATTTCTTCGCGCAGGATCACCTGCAGTACGGCCACGGTTTGCAGGTCGCCGACCGAACGCAGGCGTTCGATCATGGCCGGCGTCACGTCGAGACCGCGGGCCTCCAGCACCCGCGGCACCAGGGCCATGCGCGCCAGCGGATCGTGCGCGGTCTGCACGGCCATCTGCCACAGGCCGTTGTGCGCCGGCAGGTCGCCATAGGCCATGCCGTGCGCGGCGAGACGCTCGGCCAGCAGCTGGAAGTGCCGGGCCTCGTCGGCGGCCACTGCGACCCAGTCGTCGATCCAGGCGCGCGGCAGGTCGCGGAACCGGTACACCGCATCCCACGCCAGGTTCACCGCGTTGAACTCGATATGCGCGACTGCGTGGATCAGCGCTGCCCTGCCCGCGGCCGATCCCAGCGGACGCCGGGCGACATCCCGCGGGGCCACCAATGGCGGCCGCAGTGGACGGCCGGGTTCGGGCAGCGCGCGAACCGGTGGCGCATCGACACCGCCGACTGGCAGTTCACCGCGCTGCCACGCAGCGGCGGCGGCGGCGGTTTTGCGCAGTTTCGCGTCGATCTCGACTTCCAGCAGGCAGTCGAGCGCCGCAGCCTGGACGCATGGCCAATCCACTACGAGACCTTGCGACGCTCTTGCTTGGCCAGGTCGTTGCGCTCGGCGGCGACCCGTTCGAGGTAGGTCGCATCGACGCCGGTGACGTACTCGCCGGAGAAACAGGAGGTATCGAAGCGCGTGAGCCGATCGTTGCCCTCGGACACCGAGGCGACGAGGTCGTCGAGGTCCTGGTAGATCAGCCAGTCGGCGCCGAGCATGTCCTGGATTTCCGACTCGCTGCGCCCGTGGGCGACCAGTTCGGACGCCGAGGGCATGTCGATGCCGTAGATGTTGGCATAACGCACCGGCGGGGCTGCGGATGCGAAGTACACCTTGCGTGCGCCCGCCTCGCGCGCCATCTGGATGATCTGTCGCGAGGTGGTGCCGCGCACGATCGAATCGTCGACCAGCAGGACGACCTTGTTGCGGAACTCCAGCTCGATGGCGTTGAGCTTGCGGCGCACGGATTTAACGCGCTCGCTTTGGCCGGGCATGATGAAGGTGCGGCCGACGTAGCGGTTCTTGACGAAGCCCTCGCGGTACGGCACGCCGAGGATGTTGGCCAGCGGAAGTGCTGCGGTGCGGCTGGTATCGGGGATCGGCATCACCGCGTCGATGTCGTGATCGGGACGCAGGCGCAGGATCTTGCGTGCGAGGTACTCGCCCATGCGCAGCCGCGCCTTGTACACCGAGACGTCTTCGATCATCGAATCGGGGCGCGCGAGGTACACGTATTCGAAGATGCACGGCGAGTGCACGCGCGCTGGCGCGCACTGCCGCGTATGCAGGGTGCCGTCGAGCCGCAACACCACGCCCTCGCCGGGCGCCACATCGCGGAGGCGCCGGAATCCCAACAGGTCGAGCGCCACGCTTTCGGAGGCCACCGCATACTCGTCGCCATCGGCGGTGGCGCGCACGCCGATCACCAGCGGCCGGATGCCGTGCGGATCGCGAAACGCGACCACCCCGAGCCCGAGCACGATCGACACCACCGAGTAGCCGCCCACGCAGCGCTGGTGCACGCCGGCGATCGCCTTGAATACGTGGTCGACCTCCAGCCGCAGGTGCGCCTGCAACTGCAGCTCGTGGGCGAAGATGTTGAGCAGCACCTCGGAGTCGGAGCCGGTGTTGATGTGCCGACGGTCCTGCTCGAACAGTTCCTGGCGCAGCGCGTCGGTATTGATCAGATTGCCGTTGTGCGCCAGCGCGAGGCCGAACGGCGAGTTGACGTAGAACGGCTGCGCCTCGGCAGATCCGGCGGAGCCGGCCGTGGGGTAGCGACAGTGGCCGATGCCGTAGCGGCCGGTGAGCTTGAGCATCTCGCCTTCGCCGAACACATCGCGCACCAGGCCGTTGGCCTTGTACAGGCGCAGCGCGCTGCCATCGACGGTGGCGATGCCGGCGGCGTCCTGCCCGCGGTGCTGCAGTACGGTCAGCGCGTCGTACAGCGCCGCACCCACTTCGGTCCTGCCGACGATGCCGATAATGCCGCACATGGGTGCTCGTCCTCAGGTCTGGTCGGGAGGTGGAATCGGCACTGCGGCCGGTGGTGCGGCGGAATAGTCGATGTAGTCGCGCAGCGTTGCCGGCAGGTGCGGCGCGATCGACTGCGCCACGCGTTGGAAAATGGGGATCAGTCGCGACTCCTGCCACCACGGATCGCGTGGCAGGCCGGTCAATCCGGCCAGCACGACCAGTGCGGTGACCATCAGCACCCCGCGCACCACGCCAAACAGCAGGCCCATCAGGCGATCGGTGCCTGACAGCCCGGTGGTCTGCACCGCCTTGCGCATGATCCACAGCACCAGCGCGCCGACGGCGAGGGTGCCGAAAAACACCAGTCCATAGCCGAGTGCGGCGCGCAGCGAAGGCAGCGCGATGGTGGTCGCGAACCATTCGCCCACGGTTGCACCGAGCATCAGCGAGAGCACTACCGCAGCCACCCAGACCGCGATCGACAGCACCTCGACAACCAGGCCACGGATCACACCGATCACCACGGAGGCCGCGATCAGCAGTGCGATCGCGAGGTCGGCCATGTTCATCGATGCGGGTCGCTCACGGGTGCGTGACCACCTGGCCATCGAGCGCGAAGCGCGTCTTCAACGTCTCGCGCAGACGCTGTGCGTTGGCGCGCTGGATCTCGGGGCCCACGCGCACCCGATACAGGGTGCCGCGCTCGGTGCGCAGGGTTTCGACATAGGCGGTGAAGCCACCGCTGCGCAGGCGGTCGCGCAACGCATTCGCATCGGCCGCATCGGCCAGCGCACCGACCTGCACCGCCCAACCGGTAACCCTGCCGGCCGCGGCGACCGCAGGCACTTCGGTACGCGGCGCAACGTCGATCTCGGTCACCGACGAGGACACGTCGGGTCGCAGCTTTCGCGCGGCCAGTCGCACCCGCTCGGCGCTGGTGCGATCCGCATACGGACCCGAGCGCACGCGCAGGGCCGGCTTGCCGTCGACCTCAACGCGCTCGGTCTCGGCGCGAATGCCGGCACGGCCAAGCTCGGCGACCAGTGCCTGCGCGTTCTCGCCGCGCGCATAGCTGCCGAACTGCACCAGATGGCGACCGCCGGCTGCAGGTTGCGGCAGGAGCTGCGTAGTGGGCGTTGCAGCGACCTGCGGCAGCGCAGGCGTTGATTCGACCGCAGGCGCAGGCGCGGCGCGCGCTGCTGCGCCGGGTGGCGCGATCTCGGTGCTTGCGCCTGCGCTTGGCGCTGGCGTTGCAGGCTCGCTCGCGGATGCTGGCGTGGCGACCTGCGGCTCGTCGCCCGACAGCGCATCGATGCGTGCCGGCGCATTGGTATCGACGGTCACTACCTGGTCGGGATTGGCGATCGGCAGCGCGGTGCCGGGTCCCGGCGCGCCCAGCGGCACGACCTGGGTCTCGAAGTTCTGGTTCGGCGCGACCGGCATGCTCAGGTCGATCGCTTCGCTGTCGCTGCGCGGCGAGCTGTCGATCAGCATCGGCACGAAAATCACCGCCAGCACGACCAGTACCGAGGCACCGATCAGTCGCTGTTTGAGGGCTGGGTCCATCGGTGGGGATCCATGGCAGGAGACGCGCGATTATAGCCGCAGCGAACCCCGACAACCGTCGGCACGGCGATCGGCGCGGGTGATGGCTACCATGCGTTCAGCTGCTGCGCAATCCGAGCGCACGCATCGCGGCGGCCACGGTGTAGAACGATCCGAACACGATCACGCGCCCGCCAGGGCCCGCGTGCGTGCGTGCGGCCGCGAGTGCCTCTTGCATGCTCTCGCCGGTGCGGCAATCGACACCGCAGGTCGCGACCCGCTCGGCCATGCGCGCAGCATCGAGCCCGCGCGGCGTATCGCCCGCCAGGCCAATCGCCCACCAGCGATCGATCAAGCCGCGCAAGGGCTCGACAATGCCGGCAATGTCCTTGTCGGCCAGCGCGCTGAATATCGCCACGGTTCGGCACTGTGGCGCCCGCGACAGCCACTGCGCCAGAGCGCGTGCGGCTTGCGGGTTGTGGCCAACGTCGACGATGGTCTCCGGCGCGCCCGCGACGACTTGCAGGCGCCCGGCGATGCGCGCGTTGGCGACGCCGCGCGTGAATGCCGCAGCGGCGACCGGCAATGAATCGCGCAACGCGTGCAAGGTGGCGATCGCGATCGCGGCATTGTGGCGCTGGATCTCGCCGCGCAGGGTCGGCGCGGGCAACTGCAAGCTGCTGCCATCGCGATGGCTGAAGCGCCAGCCGGCGGGCGCGTCGCTGCTGAAGAAATCGACGCCAGCCCGTACGCCATGCGCACCGATTGCGTCGATGTGCGCGAGCACGCTGGCCGGTGGCTGCACATCGCCGATCACCGCGGGCCTGCCGCTGCGGAAGATCCCCGCTTTCTCGCCGCCGATCGCTTCGCGGTCGGCGCCCAGCCACTCCTGGTGATCCAGATCGACCGTGGTCAGCACTGCAGCATCCGCATCCACCAGGTTCACCGCATCCAGACGCCCGCCCATGCCGACCTCGAGCACGGCCACGTCGACCTCGCGGGCCTGGAACACGTCCAGCGCGGCAAGGGTGCCGGACTCGAAGTAGGTCAGCTGGATGCCGTCGCGCGCTTTTTCGATGCGCCGGAAAGCGGCGATCAGCTCCGCATCGTCGACCGGCTCACCGTCGATGCGCACCCGCTCGTTGTAGGCCAGCAGATGCGGCGAGGTGTAGCTGCCGACCACGCGGTCGCTGGCGCGCAGCATGGCGTCGAGGAACGCGACCACCGAGCCTTTGCCGTTGGTCCCGCCGACCGCGATGGATATCGGCGCGGGCTTTTCCAGGCGCAGGCGACGCGCCACCTCCGCGACCCGCTCCAGACCCATCGCGATAGGCTGCGCATGCACCGACTGCCAGTGCGCGAGCCACGCGTCGAGGCCCTGCGGCAGCATGGCAGCGCTCCCTACTCGGTGGGTTCTGGCGCGCTTTCGCTGCTGGCCGCCTGCGGCGCATCGACCGGCGGCGCGGGCTGGCGCATGAACATCGCCAGCAGGGCGGCGATCCGGTCGCGCTGATGCCGACGATCCACGATGAGGTCGATCGCACCGTGCTCGAGCAGGAACTCGCTGCGCTGGAAGCCTGCGGGCAGCTTTTCGCGCACGGTCTGCTCGATCACCCGCGGGCCTGCAAATCCGATCAACGCGCCGGGCTCGCCAATGTTGACATCGCCCAGCATGCCGAGGCTGGCCGACACACCACCGGTGGTGGGATTGGTGAGCACGGAGATGAACGGCAGCCCGGCCTCGCGCATCACAGCGATCACCGCCGAGGTCTTGGCCATCTGCATCAGCGACAGCAGACCCTCCTGCATGCGCGCACCGCCAGTGGCGGCGAAACACACCAGCGGCATGCGGTGTTCGAGGCATTGTTCGGCGGCCAGCGCAAACCGCTCGCCCACCACCGAGCCCATCGATCCACCCATGTAGGCGAACTCGAAGGCGCAGGCGGCCAACGGCCGGCCCTTGAGCACGCCGCGCATCGCGACCAGGGCGTCGGTTTCGCCGGTAGCGCGCTGTGCGGCGACGATGCGATCCTTGTACTTCTTCGAATCCTTGAACTTCAGCGCGTCGACCGGCTCGAGCTTGGCGCCGATCTCGACCGTAGCGCCGGCGTCGAAGAAACCGCGCAGCCGTTCGCGCGCGCCGATCGCCATGTGATGCCCGCACTTGGGGCACACCTTGAGATTGCGCTCGAGCTCTGGCTGGTACAGCGCCGCGTCGCATTTGCTGCACTTCACCCACAGGCCTTCGGGAACATTGCGCTTGTTGCCGCCCTCGGTGCGGATGCGCGCAGGCATCAGTTTGGACAGCCAACTCATGGGATGCTCGTTGGGCGGCGGCAGGAAAGAACGTGATCGTAACGCAAGGCACGGCGCTTGTTCACAGGCTGCCTGATTCAGGCCGCGCTGCGCGCGCGGGCTGCATCCATTGCCGCGCGTACGGGGGCCAGGAAACTGCGTGCTGCACCTGCTGCGGCCGTGGCATCGGCGCACGCGGCCAGCACTTCGACCAGCGCGCTGCCGATCACCACCGCGTCGGCGAAGGCGGCGATGCTGGCCGCCTGCTGCGGGTCCTTGACGCCGAAACCTACCGCGACCGGCGTGCTGGTGGCAGCGCGGATCGCCTGCACGCTGCCACGCACATCGCCCATCGCGAGTTTGTCGGCACCGGTGATGCCGGCGAAGGATACGTAGTAGAGGAATCCGCGCGCGCGTTCGAGCACTCGCGCGAGGCGCGCATCGGCGGTGGTGGGTGCGGCGAGAAAAATCTGCTCGATGCCGAAACGCGCCAGCAGCGGCGTGAGTTCTGCGGCTTCCTCTACCGGCGAGTCGACCATCAATACACCGTCGACGCCCGCGGCCTGCGCATCACGGGCGAAGCGCTCATAGCCGTAGATCTCCAGCGGATTCAGATAGCCCATCAGCACGATCGGCGTGCTGGCATCGCGGGTACGGAATTCCGCCACCATCGACAGCACGCAGCGCAGACCGACGCCGCGCGCCAGCGCGCGCTCACTGGCGCGCTGGATCACCGGCCCATCGGCCATCGGATCGGAAAACGGCACGCCGATCTCGAGCGCATCGGCGCCGGCGTCGACCAGCGCATGCAGCACCGGCACGGTTGCCTCGGCGGACGGATCGCCCGCAGTCACGAACGGAATCAGGCCCGCGCGACCGGCGTGGCGGAGAGCGGCGAAGCGGGTGTCGATGCGGTTCATGGGGGCGTTATTCAGGGATTGTGGGGTTTTGCAGGTAGGAATGGCGAATGGGATGGCGGATCGATCGCTTCCGATGGCGAGCAGCATGATCGTGATCCTTCATGTGGGAGTCGCGATGGCGGCGATTGCGACCATTCCGACTGTCCGAATCGCCGCCATGGCGGCTCCCACATGGCAATCTGCTACTTCACCGCAAACTGGAACTTCACCGCGATCTGGCACTTCACCGCGATCTGGCGCGCGCACCGCAATCCGGGCGCTTGCGCTGCGGGTGCCTCTCGGTGACGCTCACAGCGTAATCCCTTCGCGCTTCGCAATCGTCTGCACGTCCTTGTCGCCGCGGCCGGAAAGATTGACGAGGATGAGGCGGTCGGAGGGCATGGTGGGGGCCAGGCGCATCGCCTGCGCGATCGCATGCGCGGACTCGAGTGCGGCCAGAATGCCCTCGGTGAGGGCCAGTTCATGAAACGCGGCCATGCATTCGTCGTCGGTCACCGGCTCGTAGGTCGCGCGGCCGGTGTCCTTGAGCCAGGCGTGCTCGGGGCCCACGCCGGGATAGTCCAGACCTGCCGACACCGAATGGGTTTCGGTGATCTGGCCGTCGTCGTCGCAGATCACATAGGTACGGTTGCCATGCAGCACGCCAGGCCGGCCGGCCACCAGCGAAGCTGCGTGCTGGCCGGAGGCTACGCCATGACCGGCGGCCTCGGCGCCGTAGATCGCCACCTCGCGATCGTTGAGGAACGGATGGAACAGGCCGATCGCGTTGGAGCCGCCGCCGACACAGGCGACCAGCGCATCCGGCAGGCGTCCGTACTCGGCGAGCATCTGCACGCGCGCCTCGCGGCCGACCACGGCATTGAAGTCGCGCACCAGCGTCGGATACGGATGCGGGCCGGCCACGGTACCGATGATATAGAAAGTGTCGTGCACGTTGCTGACCCAGTCGCGCAACGCTTCGTTGAGGGCATCCTTGAGCGTTTGCGAGCCCGAGGTGACGGGCCGCACTTCGGCGCCGAGCAGCTTCATCCGGAATACGTTGATCGACTGCCGCTCGATATCGGTCGCACCCATGTAGACCACGCACTGCAGACCCAGACGCGCGCAGACCGTGGCCGTGGCCACGCCGTGCTGGCCCGCACCGGTCTCGGCGATGATCCGCTGCTTGCCCATGCGCTTGGCCAGCATGCTCTGGCCGATGGTGTTGTTGATCTTGTGCGCGCCGGTGTGGTTGAGATCCTCGCGCTTGAGCAGGATCTGCGCGCCACCGAGTTTCTTCGACATCCGCTCGGCGTGGTAGATCGGCGATGGACGGCCGACGTAGTGTTTCAAGTCGCGCTCGAGCTCGGCGATGAATTGCGGGTCCTTGCGATAGTGCGCATATGCCGCCGTCAACTGTGCCAACGGCGCCATCAGCGTTTCGGACACGTAGGCGCCGCCGTACGGACCGAAATGTCCGCGCGCGTCGGGCCACTGCGAATAGTCGATGGGCGGAACTACCTGGGATTCAACCGCTGCCACGGCGCACCTCGTCGATGAAGACCCTCATTCTCGCATGGTCCTTGATGCCCGGCGATGTTTCGATGCCACTGCTGGCATCCACAGCCCAAGGCTTCACGCGGGTGACGGCGGCGTGCACATTTTGCGGATTCAGACCGCCGGCCAGAAGGATCGGACGATCCAGCGCTGCCATCGCGCGCGTCCAGTCAAAAGTCTGGCCGGTACCACCGGCGGCACCGGCGCGATGGCTGTCGAGCAGGAATCCCGTCGCATCGGGATAGCCGGCCGCGAAGGCCGCCACATCATCCACGTCCAGCATCGGCACGACCTTGATGTAGGGCTTGCCGAACATGCGGCAGAACGCCGCCTCTTCGCGGCCATGGAACTGCAGCAGGTCGAGCGCTACCGCGTTGATCGTGCGCGCAACCTCGTCCGCGTGCTGATCGAGGAACAGTCCTACGCGGCTCACGAACGGCGGCATCGCGCGCGCGATGCATTCGGCAGCATCGGCGCCGATCCGCCGCGGGCTGCCGTGCGCGAAGATCAATCCGATCGCATCGGCACCCAGTCGCGCGGCTGCCAGCGCGTCGTCGACGCGGGTCATGCCGCAGAATTTGATCCGCGTTCGCATGGTCTTGAATCTATGCCGGAACTGCTGCCGCCGGCGCGCTCGCACTCGCCTCGGCCGGCAAGCCGAAGTGCGCGGGATATAGCGGACCGATGAACAGCAGCCCGTTGGGCGGTGCGGTAGGCCCGGCCACCGCACGATTTCGCCCGACCAGCAGTTCGCCGATCCACTGCGGCGGTTGCGTGCCGCGCCCGACCGGCAACAGGCTGCCGATGATGTTGCGCACCATGTGGTGCAGGAAGGCATTGGCCTGGATTTGCATCACCACGATTTCA
>JBBSDI010000106.1:0-10311 GCA_038249585.1 Lysobacterales bacterium
CGGCGGCATTCGCAAGCGGGCCCCGCACTGATGGTTGCGGCTGCAGCGCGCGCGGCGCGATGATGCGGTAAGCCAGGGCTCCCAATGACTTCTTCCCACGACAAGGACGCGGTGCCGTCTCCGGCCACCGCTGCCACGCCATTGCCGGCAACCGATCCCGGTGCACCCACGCGCGCACCGCCGGTCACGCCTGTGCCGGTGCGCGATCCTGCGGCCACCGCGGCGCCGCCGCCGGGCTCCGCGCCCACCCCGTCGTTGCCCGCATACGGGCGCGGCAGTGAGCCTGAATTCTCGCTGATCGGACGCCGCATCGGTGTGTACCGGATCACCGCGCAGCTCGGCGTGGGCGGGATGGGCGCTGTGTACCTGGCCGACCAGTTGGAGCCGGTGCGTCGCCAGGTCGCGCTGAAGGTGATCAAGGCGGGCATGGACAGCGAGGACATCCTCGCGCGCTTCCGCTCCGAGCGCGAACTGCTCGCGCGCATGAACCATCCGAACATCGCGCAGGTGCTCGACGTGGGCGCCACCGACGAGGGCCGCCTGTTCTTCGCGATGGAGTACGTGCCCGGCGTGCCGCTGACCGAGTTCTGCGATCGCCGTGGCACCGACCTGGCGCATCGGCTGGAGCTGTTCCTGCAGGTGTGCGAAGGCGTGATGCACGCGCACCAGAAAGGCGTGATCCATCGCGATATCAAGCCGGGCAATCTGATGGTCGCTGACTACCAGGGCCAGCAACTGGTCAAGGTGATCGACTTCGGCATCGCCAAGAGCATGGACAACTACGGGCGTCCCGAGACCGGCTCCACGATGGCGGGCGTGCCGATCGGCACGCCCGCGTACATGAGTCCGGAGCAGGCCGCAGGCGATCCGGCCGCGATCGACACCCGCACCGACGTGTATTCGCTCGGCGTGGTGCTCTACAAGCTGATCACCGGCGAGCAGCCCATTTCCAGCGAAGTGCTCTCGCGCACCACTGAACTGGAATTGCCGCGCGTGCTGCGCGAGTTCGAGATCAAATCGCCGAGCCGCTGCGTGGCCGATATCGCGCGCCGCGGGCACAGCACAGAGTGGAAGCGCTCCATGGCGTCCGACAGCGCGGTCCAAGCGCGCCGTCTGAAGGGCGAGATGGACTGGATCACGCTGCGCGCGCTGGAACGCGAGCGCGAGCAGCGCTATGCCTCGGTGTCGGAGTTTGCGGCTGATATCCGGCGCTATCTCAATGGCGAGCCGGTGCTGGCCGGACCGCCGAGCCAGTCGTACCGCATCCGCAAGTTCATCGCACGCAACCGGCTGGCCGTGGGCGCCGCTGTTGCCGTGGTGCTGGCGCTGATGGTGGGCGTGGTCGGGACCACGTGGATGGCGGTCGAGGCCCGCGCGCAGCGCGCACGCGCCGAAGCGGCGCTGGTCGACGCCCAAACCCAGCGTGATCGCGCCGAGAGCGAGAGCGCACGCGCGCGCGCCGCGCAGGGATTCCTCGAGGACATGATCGCCGCCCCCGATCCCTACAAACTCCTCGGTGCCGATGCCGATGCGCGCAATGTGCGCATGGTCGATGCGCTGGCCGGCGCTGCGAAACAGATCCAGACCTCGCTGCCTGACGACCCGCGCCTGCGCGGCGATGTTGCGACCCTGCTCGGACGCACGCTGCGCCGGCTCGGCCAGTTCGATGCGGCCGCGATCCAGCTCGAACTTGCGGTGGCGGCGACCACGCAGGGCTATGCCGAAGATGCGCCACAGCGCATTCAGGCCGCACTCGAACAGGCCATGCTGCTTTCCGATCGCGGACAGTGGGTGCAGGCGCAACAGGCCCTGACACCCCTGCTGCCCAAGCTGGATGGGGTCGCGGGACTGGCCGCGGGCAGCGCCGACGAGGCGCGACGCGCGGCGGCCGACATCGCCGGCCAACTCGGCGATCCGCAGGGTGCCGTGACGCTGGCACGCGAGAACCTCGAGCGCGCACGCAACGCACACAGCGCCGACAGCACCGAAGCCAGCGGTGCGGCCGCGAGCCTCGCCGACCTGCTCGGCGCCCAAGGCCAGTGGGATGAGGCCGACACCCTGTTGCGCGGCGCCTACGAGGCCGAACGCAAGCGCCTGGGGCCTGCGCATCCGATCGTGCTGCAACTACTCTCGCGCGCGGCCAACCTGGCGCTGCGCAAGGGCGACTACGCGCTGGCCGAACAGCGCTATCGCGAGGCCGCACTGTCGGCCGAACAGGTACTCGGTGCGGAACATCCCGAGACGCTGCGTTACCTCGCACACGTGGCCACCGCGCTCAGCAACTCAGGCAAGAACGCCGAGGCCGTGATCGAGTTCGAGCGCGTGATTCCGGTGCGCGCACGCGCGCTCGGCGCCGACAACCCCGACGTGTTGACCATGCGCGCGAACTACGCGATCGCCTTGCGCGCGCTCAAACAGGGCGCCAAGGCGGAACTCGAGATGAACGACGTCTACCAGCGCCGCCGCGTGGTGCTCGGCGAGACGCATCCGGAAACCATGCGCACGCTGAGCTTCCTCGCCGTGATGGCGCGCGATCGCGACGATTTCGGGCGCGCCGAGTTCCTGATGCAGCAAGCCGTGGACCTTTACCGCAAGGTCAACGGCGAGACCCATCCGGAAACCATCGTGCTGGAGAACAATCTGCTATCGATCGTGCGCGACCGCGGCGATCGTGCGCGCGCGATCGAAGGCTATGCAGCATTGCTGGCGCGCGCCGACAAGGCGCTGCCACCGGGCCTTTGGCACCTCAACGCCATCCGCGGCAACTACGGCAAGGCCCTGTACCAGAGCGGCCGCTACGACGAGGCCGAGCCGCTGGTGCTGGCCAGCTGGCGCGGCCTGCGCGTGCAGTTTCCGGACACCGACCCACGCATCAATGGCGCACGCGAGCGCATCGAGGAGCTTTACAAGGCGTGGGGGAAACCGGGGCGCGCGCGCGAGATTCTTGCCGAGCCAAGAGCCGAGAAGCCGGCTGGTCCGGCTTGATGGCTACTGGTTCGGTTGCTTTGGTTTTTTGCGGCGGGCAGCTCGTCTGGCAATGATCGGGACGCACATCACTTTGGGCACGCTTCAGGGCCTGCCCCAGCTATCTCGCGTCCTCAATGGCTGGCGCTGGCTGGCCTTTGCCTGAACAACAGGATACAGGCCACGATGAATGCCAGCAGCACTGCCGATGCGGAGTAGCGGCTCAAGGCGAGCCCGCCGGCGGCGACCGGCTTGTCGAGGAAGTCGCCGACCACGGCGCCCAGCGGGCGTGTCAGCACGAATGCGGCCCAGAACAGCACCGTGTGCGAGATTCGGGTCCAGAAGTACGCACCCGCGACAACCATCAGCAGCGCACCGAACACGGCTGCGGCCCCGAGGTATCCCAGGCCGGCGGTGTCTGCGCTCCAGTCGCCGAGTGCCGTTCCCAGCGTCTGCGAGAGCATGATCGTCGCCCAGTAGAACATCTCGGACCTGGGCGTGTTCACCGATTCGACCGATAGCGTACCCGTGACGCGGTACCACACCAGCAGCGATGCGGCCAGCAAGCCCAAAAACAGCGCGCTGCCGCCGAAGTAGCCGATGCCGAGCGACCGCGTCGCATAGTCGGCGAGCGTCGTGCCCACGGTGGTGGTCGTGATAATGGCGAACCAGTACACGTACGGGTCGAATCGCCTGATGGCGATCTGCAGTGCAACGGCAGCGGCGAACAGCACTGCGAAAATGCCAGTGGCAACGAGATAGCCAAGGTCCATCGACATCGACACCGCATCGCCGCCGGTTTCGCCAAGCGTCGTAGCGGCGATCTTGATCATCCAGAACACCAGCGTGACTTCCGGTACTTTGCTGATGGCCTGTTCGGTTGCAGCGTTCACAGGAGCACCTCGATCTTCGATACCAACATGACCACGAGGCTTCACCAGCGCCAGTCGGACCCGCCGGCGACGCTTCAATGCAGACCGACCACGCAACATCCATAACGAAGACTGGTTGATGCCGGCGCTTGTGCGCTTGTGCACTGCAGTTCAGACCTGATCCCCACCAATGCGCTCCCATCGGCGAGTCTCGCAAACGCGTGTCGTTGAACGCCTCGTGCCCGGCGGTCGGTTGCAACCCGCTGGCGCAGCCAACGCATTCTTTCCATCCACCAGTGTAGGCTGTCGCACATGCCAGCCAACGTCTGGCGACAGAGCTTTCGATGAACGGCCACCGCGCGGCACCGCCAACGCCTGCCGCCGGATACGCGATCGGCGAGCGCTGCAACGACGTCCCCAGCAAGAAAACTTCACCATGGCGGCTACTGCCGATGCGTGCGCTGCTGCTGGCCGGAAGCGTTGCGTGGGCGGCGCCCGCAATAGCGCTGGAGGCAGCGCAGGACGCAGCGACGACTCAGTCCCAGGCCTTGCCCAGCGATGCCGACCTGGAGGCCATGGGTGCGGTCATCGGCCGCATAGACATCCAAACCGGCGACGTATTCGACCTTGAGATTTCCGGCGAGAGTGGTCCGGTCTACGCGCTGGCAAATCGCATGCACCGGCGCACCCGCGACCATGTGGTGCGCGACCTGCTTCTTTTCGCAAGCGGCGACCGCTACTCGCGCCGCCTGCTCGACGAGTCGGCCCGCTTGCTGCGTGCCGAGGGTTACCTCGCCGACGCGGACATCGAGCCGGTGCGCTTCCACGACGGCGTGGTCGACATCAGCGTCTCCACCCGCGACGCCTGGACGCTGCAGCCGGGCGTTTCTTTCGGTCGGAAGGGCGGCGAGAACTCCTTCGGGCTCGAACTTCAGGAGCTCAACCTCCTCGGCCTCGGCGTCGAGTTCGACTTGAAGTACAAGTCGACGGTCGACCGCGAAGAGCGCTCGATCGGCTGGGTCGACCGGCATTTCCTCGGCAGCCGCTATCGGGCGGAGGCCGGGTACGCGAACAACAGCGATGGCGGCGGCTGGAATCTCGCCTTCGAGCGGCCGTTCTATGCGTTGGACACGCGCTGGGCGGCCGGAGCGCAACTGGCGCGCGTGGACCGGGTGGAAAGCCTCTATCAGCTGGGCGAAGTGTTCGACCGCTACCGCCAACAAAGCCGCAGAGGCGAGCTGTACTGGGGCCGCTCGCAAGGTTTGAAGGCCGGCTGGGTACGGCGCTGGACGCTGGGCGTGGCCCAGGACCAGCAGCGCTTCTCGATCGCACCCGAAGGGTCAGGCAGTGGCTTTCTGCCAGCAAGCCGCGACCTGGTGTCAGGCTGGCTGGGGTTTGAACTGCTTGAGGACGACTTCGCCATCTGGCGCGACCGCGACCAGATCGGACGCAGCGAAGACATCCAGGTGGGCACTCGCCTCAGCGCCCGGCTCGGCCGCGTGAGTGAGACACTGGGCGCTGACCGCAACGGCTGGATCTACCGCGCGGAGGCCAGCCGCGCACTGGCACTGCCGGCAGACTCCACGCTGCGATTGCAGGCCGAACTCGGCGGCCGGCACGAGGACGGCCGCGACGTCGACCAATTGCTGGGCTTGAGTTCACGCTACTACTACCCGATCTCGGACCGCAGCCTGCTGTTCGCCCGTCTGGACGGCAGCTGGGGTCAAAATCTCGAACTCGACCACCGGCTGCTGCTCGGTGGCGACAACGGTCTGCGCGGCTATCCGCTGCGTTATCAGGCCGGCGACCGCCGCGCCTTGTTCACACTCGAGCAGCGCTATTTCACCGACTGGTATCCGTTTCGCCTGTTCCGGGTCGGCGCAGCAGCCTTCTTCGATGCCGGCCGCACCTGGGGCGACGATGGCCTCGGATCGCCCCAGCTCGGCGTGCTCACCTCCGCCGGTTTGGGACTGCGTCTGGCGAGCACCCGCGCCTCGCTCGGCAACATCGTGCACATCGACCTCGCCTTCCCGCTCAACGGCCCCGACGACATCTCTGGAGCGCAGTTGGTGGTGGAAGTGCGCCGCGGGTTCTAAATCAGCAGCCGTCCGCCAGCCCACGCAGCGGCGGAGCGGCAGTCCAGACAGGTCGCCGGCCACTCTCAGACCATCGACCCCTATGTGTTAAGACAAACATAACGAGGCTAGCCCCCGCATATTGACTTTGATCAACAGCGCGTCACACAGGCGAGGCAACATTGCCTCGTGGACTGCACGGCTGCCGATGCGTCAGTCGCCGCGTTGGACTCGGAGATCATCGCGGTGCGGTCCCCTCTTTGAACCAGTGAGGATTCCATGACCCAAGCTCATGCTCATGATCATGCCGATGCCCACGCCCACGCACAATACGGCCGGCTGGCCGACGTGCGCCCCGGACTCAGGCTGCACATCGGCAGCGACGAACCTCTGGGCGCACGGCGCAACCGCCTGCTGGCGTGCCTGCCTGAACCGATCTGGCAACGCTGGCACGCGCAGCTGGAAGCCGTTGACCTGCCGCTGGGCAAGGTGCTGTGCGAGCCCGGCGAGCGCATGACCCATGTGGTGTTCCCGACCACCGCCATCGTGTCGATGTTGTACCTGACCGAGAATGGAAGTTCAGCGGAGATCGCCATGATCGGCAATGAAGGCATGATGGGCACGTGGCTGCCGATGGGTGGGGGCACCACCCAATCGCGCGCGGTCGTGCAGAGCGCCGGGCGCGGCTTTCGGCTGGGTACCAGCGTGCTGCTGGAGGACTTCAACCAGTCGGCCGCGGTGATGCATCTGCTGCTTCGCTACACGCAGGCACTGCTGACCCAGACTTGCCTTACGGCCGTGTGCAACCGCCATCACTCGCTCGAACAGCAGCTGTGCCACTGGCTGATGCTGAGCCTCGATCGCCTGGCGTCGAACCACATCGTCATGACGCAGGAACTGATCGCCAACATGCTGGGCGTTCGCCGCGAAGGCGTCACGCAAGCTGCGGGGCGTCTGCAGAAGGCGGGACTGATCAACTACCGCCGCGGCCACATCGAGGTGTTGGATCGCCAAGGACTTGAAGCGCACAGTTGCGAGTGCTACCGCGTGGTCAAGAACGAGTACGACCGTCTGCTGCCAGCGGAGATCGCCATTTGATACAGCCAATTCTGCTGCGCGGCGGCAGCGTCATCGGGCTGATCTATCGCCTGCGTGGCAGCATGTGCAGCAGCGTGTTGTCGCGCGTCACGAAGTGGTGGTACAGCGCTGCCAGCGCGTGCGCGCCGATGACGTAATAGCCGATCGTACCGATCGTTTCGTGCACCTCCTTCAACTGGCCGGCGAGATCCGTGTTCTCGGACAGCAATGCAGGAAGGTGCGCGCCGAAGAGCGGAATGGATTTACCTTCGGCGCTGAGCAGGGACCAGCCCAGAATGGGCATGACGGCCATGAAGACATACAGCATGACGTGGACGGCACCGGCCGAGCGGCGCTGCCAGATCGGCAGCGCTGGAACCACCGCTGGCGCGCCGGCTTGCAAGCGATTGGCGAGGCGCAGCATCACCAGTGCGAGAATCGTCAGCCCGAGCATGAAGTGCCAGGTCTTGAGCGCTTCGCGCGGATCACTGCCCTTGGGGAACAGACCTTTCAGATTGATGCAGGCGTAAACTGCGATCAGAAGCGCCAGCGTCAGCCAGTGCAAACCGATCGCCAGGGAACCGTAACGGTCCGTGGGCTTCGGGACCATCATTCCGTCGTCTTGCCGTCGAAGTGTTCGGTGTCGGCTTCGGCGTCTGCGCGCGTGTGGTGCACCACGCCGTCGCGATGGTTGGGCGGCGAATAGATCGTGTAGAGCCTGAGCGGCTCGGTACCGGTGTTGATGATGTTGTGCCTGGCGCCAGCGGGAACCAACACGGCATAGCCAGCGTGGATCGCAGTGCGAACCCCGTCCAGCACCACCTCGCCGTTGCCTTGTTCGACGCGGAAGAACTGGTCGAGCTTGTGCACCTCGGCGCCGATCTCCTCCGTGGGCTTTAGCGCCATCACGACCAACTGGCAGTGCTGGGCCGTGTACAGGACCTTGCGGAACTCCTCGTTCCGCGTGGCGATGCCCTCGATGTCGTGTACGTAGCCTTTCATGACTGGCCACCTATGGTCGGTGTGCGCTCGCGCCCACCCGATCTGCAGTACAGCCGAGCACGGCGGCTCGCCGCGCGGCGAGCCACTTAAGGATAGTTGCGCACTCTCGCCTTGTCGGTGCGCTGTCGAACGCTTCAGGAGCCTGCGCCCCACGCACGTCGATCAGGACCGCACGACGATCGGGACGATCGCGACGATCGGGACGGGCGATCGGGACAGCCATCGAGCTTGCGTAGGTTTCGTCGCCTGTCCCAGAGTAGGAGCGGCCGCCGACGGACGCCGCTCCATGCGCGGTCCACCCTCAATCCGCCGCGCTGAGCATCGGATGGTGAGGACCACCATGAGCAGCCCCAGCAGATACGCCAGCACTTCGGCGGCCCACACCGCCTCGTTGCAGGCGGCGAAGACGGCCAGCAATTGCCAGCGGGTGAAGGACCATTATACGGGGCTTCCAGTTCAGCGAGCCGGCACAGCGAGCAACTCATCGCGATGGCCGGCAACGAACTGTGCGAACTCGACTGGCGCTCGACCCGTCAACTCGGCCACTGTGTGCGTCACCGGTGGCGTGCCAGCGAATCGCGGCAGCATGTGGAGCAGCAGCATCACGAGGATCAAGCCGGGCGCGCGACCGTCGCGCCGCAGCGTGCGGTAGAAGCGCCACGGGTTGGGCGAGAAGTAGGTAATGGGCGTGCCCAGACCCGTAGTCAACTGATCCGCCATCTGTTGAAAGTTCAGCGGCGTTTCCGCCGTCAATGTGTAGGCCTGTCCGTGGTGCTGCGTGCCGACTTGCGCGAGCACCCGGGCTGCCACGCGGCCGATGTCATCGACATCGACGAGCGTGAACCGCGCGTTTCCTGCCGGCAGGAAGATGCGCTGCCGGAGCACCAACTCATCGCGCAGCGTGCTGCTGAAGTTCTGCATGAAATAGGCCGGCCGCAGCAGCGTGTACGGCACGCCGCCCGACATCAGCCGCTGCTCGATCCGGTGGTGCGGGATGAGTCGATTGTGCTGCGCCCCCTGCACCGACAGGAACACGATGTGTTCGACGCCGTGTCTGCGCGCCCGCGCAATCAAGTCGCCGAAATCGCCGGTCAGTTGGGGCGGGCGCAGCAGGAACAGCACGTCGCAGTCGGCCAGCGCAGCGTCTTGACTGGCGCGGTCGAGAAAGTCAAAGGCCACTGGCTGCACGCTCGAATCGGCACGCCATTTCGCGGTCGCTCTTGCGACGTCGCGCACGCCGGCGCGCACGACGATGCCTTGCACGCCATGCAGTGCTGATATCACAGCCGAGCCGACTTGACCCATGGCGCCAGTTACAAGGATGCGTTTCATTGCACGGTACTCACCGGCTTAGTGATGGCATGTAGACGGCAGCAGCAGTTCGACGATAGCCGCGATCACCGCGTCGTTGTGCCCGACCCAGACGTGCCCGCCCTCGTCGAAGCCGATGAACCTCGCTCCCGGAATCCGACTGGCCGTGTACTCCGCGCTGGCATAGGTGCCATACCGATCGTCGCGCGCGCTGATGACCAGCGTCGGCATTTCGATCGACTGCAAAGGCGATGGCACCAGCTGCTTGCCGACCTGCGTGTCGCTGCGCAACCCGTGGGCGCGAAGAGATAGCGGAAGAATGTTGTCGAGCATGGCGTCGATCCCTGCCCTCTCCGCCGGGCTGGCATGCGCCAGCAGCGTGGGCGGTGTCGCGAGCCCGACCTTGACCAGAAGTAGCGCATCAGTTCGCCACGCGCGGCCGCGCGGCCGCCGTGCACTCTGGCGATCGTGAACACGCCCAGCAGCGCTGCGTGCAGGGTGCCCACGCCGGCGATGTAGCTATCGTGTACCTGTCCGGCCAGACCCGGCAGCATCGCCACCCGGCCGTTCCAAAGAAAGCCAGGGCGGTGGGTAGCGGCCCGCTGCGTCGACGTGAACACTTTCCACTGCTCGGCGCTCGACACGGCCGCCAGGTTGATCGTGCCGGCAAGCTCGAAGCTGGCGGCGACGACGGCGGGCTGCCCGTCGTTGAGCACTGCGCGTAAATTGCGTTGAACCGGTGCGGGCAGAGTGTCGATCTCGCATGCGTCGTAGCGGCGCGCAGGCTGCGGCACGCGCGCGGCCTCCAGCAGCGCCATCTGCGACGGTGCAGCACCGGCCCAGCGCGAGCGGCCGAAAAAGACCAGACGCGCAGCAGCGGCGAGCAGCAGGCCGATTCCCAAGGCCGTCCATCCCAACCAGTCCATAGCGTTACTCCGTTTGCCTGCGCTTCGCCCCTTCAGACGAGCACATCCTGCAGCGGTCGCCGCATCGACCACGGCATGGCGGGA
>JBBSDI010000107.1:0-10300 GCA_038249585.1 Lysobacterales bacterium
CCGCAGCGCGCAGTGCTGCAGGCGCAGGCGGCGAAGGCGGGGATTGCCGTCGGTTTCCTCGGTTTTCGCAACCAGACCGAGCTTCCTGCGCTGTATGCAGCAGCCGATCTGCTGGTGCTGCCATCGGACAGCGAGACGTGGGGGCTGGTGGTCAATGAAGCACTCGCAGCGGGTTGCAACGCCCTGGTCAGCCCCGCGGTCGGTTGTGGTCCCGACTTGTCGGCATTTGGACCGGCGGTGTTGGTCTGCGGGCCGGGTGTCGAAGGTTTGCGCAGTGGGCTTTGCGACATGCTCAGTGGCGCCGACCCTGCCGCACGTTCGGTCGCGCGCGCGGCAGCGGTTGCTGCGTTCGCTCCCGATGAGGCTGCGCGGCGCCTGCTCTGCGCCGTGGGTTGCGATGTTGCAGCCAAGCCATGAGTGAGAAGCCGCGAGTCGTGATCGTGCTCGGCAGCATTCCGCTGTACGGACTGGAACTGTCGATGATCGATGTCGGGACCATGTTGCGCGACGCTGGTGCGGAAGTGCTGTTCGTGATCAATCGCGATTGGGGCCATGTGGCGGTGGCGCCTCGGCTCGATGCGCTGGGTCTGCCGCACGAGGGCGTGGTGTTCTTCGGTGGGGTTGAACGTGGGATTGGGCTGCGCCGTGTGGCGAGTATGCTGCGCCTGCAATGCAGCGAGAGCCTGCGCATGTTGGGCATCCTGCGCAGTTTCCGCCCGACCCATATCCACCTGGGCACCCATTGGGATTACTTCAATCTTTACTTCGCACTTCGATTCTGGCCTGCATCCATGGTGTTCCAGGCAGGCAACGTACCCGATCCTCGACACCCTGCCGTGCGCGTGTTGTGGCGCTCGCTGCTGCGCTGCGCTGATACGCTGGTCGGCGTCTCGCGCTTCGTGCTGGAGCGCTTCGCGGCAGTGGGACTGCGTGCACGCAGTCAACGCGTGATCTACAACCGGGTGCCACTGCGCCCTTTGGTTCGCGACGCACAAGCACCGCCCGACCGGGTTGCGCGGACAGTGTTCGTGTTCGTCGGTCAGATCAGCCCGATCAAGGGCGCGCACCATGCGCTCGCGGCAGCGATCGCGCTGCTGCAGGAAGGACGCTCCATCGAGTGCTGGTTCCTTGGTGATCTGTCATCCGCGTGGGCCGGCGAGTTATGCTCTGCGGCCAGCGTGTCGCAATGGCCCGCAGCCTTGCGCTTCTTTGGCTACGTCAGCGACCCCGCGATGTGGTTCGCCGCCGCCGACGTGCACCTGATGCCGAGCCTCGCGGATGAGGCCTATGGCATTGTGGTCGCCGAGGCGAAGAGCGCAGCGCTGCCGACCATTGCCTATGCGGATGGGGCCCTGCCGGAATTGGTAGCGCACGGCAGCGAGGGTATCGTGTGCGAGCGCGACAATGTCGATGCACTGAGTGCTGCCATGCGAACTTATGACGACGATCACGCGCTGATCGCGGCGCACGGGCAGGCTGCCCAGGGTTCGCTGCGGCGCTTGCACATCGATAGGGTCGCAGCGGAGTGGGCACGGCTTTACGGAGCGGGGCCATGAATCCGCAGCGTTTGCTCGCGGGGCTGGGATGCCTGATCGTGTTGATTGCGCCATTCGTACCCGATCGAGAGTTGCTGGGTGGGGTGGGGGTGCTTCTGGTGTTGATCGCCGTGCTGCTGCTGCGATCCGGGATACCGCCAATTGCCGCCCTGGTGGTCGGCTACCAGTGGCTGCAGGTATCGGCAGCGGTGCTGTATGCGAATGCGCGCGGGCAGTCTCTCGAACAGCTCTATCCGCTGGGCGATGTGGTCGCTGCGACCTGGCTGGGACTTTCGGGATTGACCGTGGCGACGCTTGTCGCCGGAGTGCTGCTTGCCAGACTCAGCCCGAGCGTCGGATCGTTGCGCGAAAGCCTGTTGCGCCTATCGATGCCGCGCGTGCTGCAGACCTACGTGCTGTTGGCGATCGTCGTGATCTCGGTGGAGCGTGTAGTCGGGGTCGCTGGACAGCTCTCGCAATTGGTTCAGGCAGTCGGAGCTGCGCGCTGGGCCGCCCTTTTTCTGCTGGTCGCTACTGCGCTGGTGCAGCGTCGAGGCGGCGTGCTGGCCGGGACCATGGTGCTGTTGGAAGTCGTGATCGGCTTTTCTGGGTTCTTCGCCGGCTTTGCATTGCCGATGCTGATTGCGATGCTGGCCTTCATGGCGGTATTTGGTTTTCTGCGCCCCTACCAGCGTGCAGGTGCCGTGCTCCTTGCATTGGCGATGCTCGCTATGGGCGTGATCTGGCAGGGGGTCAAGAACGAGTACCGGCAAGAGGTTTCGGGCGGTACGGGCGAGCAGGTGATTACGGTGGGACTGGGCGAGCGATACGCGCTGCTGGGGCGAATGGCGGGCGAAACGGTCGGCGACGACATCGACCGCAGCATCGAGAAGTTCGCCCTGCGTCTGGCCTATGTCGAGAACTTCGGGCTGGTGATCCGGCGGGTACCGGCAGAGCTCCCGTATCGCGACGGCGAGTTGTTGGGCGCGGCACTCGCGCACATTCTGATGCCACGCGTGCTGTTTGCTGACAAGCCACCGCTGCCATCCGATTCCGAGCTTACTTCGCTGTACACGGCCAACATCTACATCATGTACATGACCGGCACCTCGATCAGCCTCGGTTACATGACCGAGCTGTACATCGACTTCGGCCACTGGGGAGTGGCGCTGGCGGGATTGCTGCTTGCTGCCATTCTGGTCGGCGTGCATGCGGGCTTCCAGCGCGCCTCGCCCGATCCGGCGATTGCCTTGGCATTGACCTGCGCCACATTGATGTCGGTGCGGCTGTTCGAGACCGCGCTGCCCAAATTGCTGGGCGGGGTGCTGTCGGTCTTCGTGGTGCAACTGGTGCTGATCGTTGTGCTGCGCAACTGGCTTGTACCTTTCCTGCAGGGCGCCTCGGCGTCACCACTGCGCTTGGCTGCGAGGCGCGGATGAGGGCGCTGCACGTGGTTCCGACCTGGTGGCCCGCCACCCGCTACGGCGGCACCATCGTGTCGACACGTGCGCTGTGTCACGCGCTGGTGCGATGCGGGGTTGCAGTGGAGGTGGCGACCACATCCGTCGATGGTTCGGTGGACTCGGCGGTACCGGTCGATCGCTCAATGGACGACGGCGGCGTCGTTGTTCGCTATTGCCGATGCGGGACGCCGCGTCGCATCTACCGGTCGCCACCGATGCGGCGGGTACTGCGCGAACAAGTTCCGCTGGCACACATCGTCCACGCGCACTCGGTGTTCCTGTGGCCGACCTGGGCGGCGGCAGGCGCTGCCCGACGGTTCGCGCGGCCACTGGTGATCTCGCCGCGCGGCATGTTGGTGCAGTCCTTGATCGACGCGCGCAGCCGATTGGCGAAAACGCTCTGGATCGCGCTGATCGAACGCCACAACTTGCGTCAGGCCGCGGCGATTCACGTCACCAGCGTGCACGAGCGCGATGCGCTGCTGGCGTTGGGTCTTGGTACCTTGCCGCCCGTAGTGGTGATTCCCAACGGCGTCGCGCTGCCTCCAGCGACAAGCGTGCATTCTCAACCGGGCCGCGTGCTGTTCGTCGGTCGCCTGAGTGCGGAGAAGCGCATTGATCGGTTGCTGCTGGCGATCGTGGGGATTCCCGCGGCACAGCTGGAAGTCATCGGGCCCGATACCGACAAGCTGCAGCCGGTGCTACAAGCAAGGGCGGCCGAACTCGGCATCGCGCACCGGGTCGTGTTTCGCGGCCTGTGCGATCAGGCCGAGGTCTGGGATGCGCTTGCGCGCTGCACTGTGCTCGTGTTGCCCTCGCGCTCCGAGAACTTCGGCAACGTGGTTGCCGAGGCCATGGCCGCGGGACGGCCGGTCGTGGTGACTCCCGAGGTCGGTGCAGCGGCTATCGTTCTCGCAGCGGGCGCGGGTCTGGTCGCCAGCGCGGACGATGGCTCGCTGGCTGCAGCGATAGCGCGCGTGCTCGGCGATCCGACGGCGGCGCAGGCGCTGGGTCAGCGCGGTGCGGTGTATGCGCGTCGCGAGCTGTCATGGGACGCGGTGGCGATTCGGATGCGCGAGATGTATGCCGAATTCATCAGACCCGCAGCGCGCCGATGAACCTGTCGAAAATCCTGCCGGTGATCCTGACCTGGAACGAAGCGCCGAACATCGCCCGCACGCTGGACGGACTGCGCTGGGCGCAGCGCGTGGTGGTGCTCGACAGCGGCAGCAGCGATGACACCCAGGCCCTGGCGATCGGATATCCCAACGTTGCGTGGCATGTGCGCGCCTTCGACGACCACGCCGCGCAGTGCAACCACGCGCTCGATGCGCTCGCCGATGCAGCCGAGTGGGTGCTGTTCCTCGACGCGGACTACGTGGTGCAGCCCGCGATGGCAGTCGAGCTTGCGCTACTCGAACCGCCGTCGATGGTCAGCGGGTATCGCGCGGGGTTCCGCTACTGCGTGGCTGGTCGACCGCTACGCGGCGCGCTCTATCCGCCGCGCATCGTGTTGTTCCGACGCGCGCACGGTCGCTATGTGCAGGAGGGTCATGCACAGGTCTTGCAGCTCAACGGCGCAGTGCGGGAACTGACAACACCAATCCTGCACGATGACCGCAAGGCATGGCCACGATTCATCGCCAACCAGCAGCGCTATGCAACGCTGGAGGCTGCATGGCTGCGCGCACAGCGCTGGTCGGCGCTGGGCTGGCCGGACCGTTTGCGGCGGCTGCTGGTGATCGCGCCGTGGGCAGCCCCTTTGGTAGCGCTCGCCCGCGGCGCAGTTCTCGATGGCGGGGCAGGGTGGCGCTATGCGTGGGAGCGCTGCGTCGCCGAATGGCTGATCTCGCGTGCGCTGCTGCGGCAGTTGCTTGGCGTGGACGTGCGCCAGTGATCGTGCTCGGAATCAATGCCTACCATGCCGATGCTGCCGCCGCGCTGGTGGTCGACGGTCGGGTGGTGGCTGCCGCCGAGGAAGAGCGCTTCCGGCGGATCAAGCACTGGTCAGGCTTCCCGGCGCAGGCGATCCGCTGGTGTCTCGCCGATGCCGGCGTCTCGCTGGCCGATGTCGGCCACGTGGCGATCAACAGCGATCCGCGCGCAGCATGGGCGCCGCGCCTGCGGCAGGTGCTGCGCCGCCCGCCTTCCCTGGCGCGCATCATGGACGGTCTGCGCCAGCGCAAGCAACGCCTCGGCGTGCTGGAAGAACTGGCCGACGCCTTCGATGGGCAGCGCTGTGTGGCGCAGTTGCACCGGGTGCCGCATCATCTCGCGCACCTTGCTTCGGCCTATTTCGCCACACCGTGGGATGCCGCGCTGGCGGTGTCGATCGATGGCAGCGGCGATTTCGCAACGGGTGCTTGGGGCCCAGGACGGGGATCGCATCTCGCGCTGGCGCAGCAGGTCTGGTTTCCGCACTCGCTGGGCATCTACTACCAGGCGATGACCCAGTACCTGGGGTTCGGCCACTACGGCGATGAGTACAAGGTGATGGGGCTGGCGCCCTGCGGCGAGCCGCGTTTCATGGCCGAGATTGGCCGCGTGCTGGCTGCTTCCAACGACGGCAGCTACCGCCTCGATGCGCGCTACTTCCGTCACGAAACCGCGCAGCTTGGCACGGTGGATGCCGACGGCAGTCCGCGCTTTGGCAGCCTGTACAGCGAACAGCTGGTCGCACTGCTGGGTCCGGCGCGGCGGCCCGATGAGCCACTCACCCAGCGCCACAAGGACCTCGCGCACTCGGTGCAGGTCGGGTACGAGAACGCGCTGTTCGCGCTGCTCAATGCGCTGCACCTGCAGTTTCCGGGTGAGCGCCTTGCGCTGGCCGGCGGCTGCGCACAAAACTCGGTTGCCAACGGCAAGATCGCGCTGCACACGCCGTTCGCAGAGGTTTATGTCGCCGCCGCCGGTTACGATGCGGGCGGTGCGTTGGGAGCGGCGCTGGCGACCTGGCATCGGCAGGGAGGGCGGCGTTGCGATCCGCTGCCGCATGCGCAGCTCGGGCCTGCTTTCGACGATGCGCAGATCGAGCTCATGTTGAACGATCAGCGCAGCCGTATCGAGACTGCCGGATGCCGCATCGCGCACTTTGCCGATCCGGATCTTCTCGACCAGCAGGTCGTCGACACGCTGATCGTCGGCGGGGTGGTGGGTTGGTTCCAGGGCCGCATGGAGTGGGGCCCGCGGGCGCTGGGCCAACGCTCGATCCTTGCCGACCCGCGGCGCGCCGACATGCAGGACATCCTCAACCGCAAGATCAAACGGCGCGAGTCGTTTCGCCCGTTTGCGCCGTCGATCCTGCGCGAGCACGTGGCCGACTGGTTCGCGCGCGATGTCGACGTGCCGTTCATGGGGCAGGTGTTGCCGATCCGTGCCGAGCGTCGCGCCCGAATACCGGCTGTCACCCATGTTGACGGAAGCGGACGCCTGCAGACGGTGACCCGAGTGCACAATGCGCGCTTCCATGCCCTGATCGAAGCATTCCACGCGCGCACCGGCGTCCCCATGCTGCTCAACACCTCATTCAACGAAAACGAACCGATTGTGTGCACACCGCTCGAGGCGCTGGACTGTTTCCTGCGCACGCGCATGGATCGTCTGGTGATGGGCACGTTCCTGGTGTCGCGCGCCGACGCGAGCGGGGACGCCGCATGACCGCGCAGCCCCAGCGCGTAACGATGCTGTGCGACTGGCTGCCGCCGGAGTTCGGCGCAGTGGGTCAATACCAGCTGGCACACGCGCGCGAGCTTGCCGCACAAGGTCGCGACGTGGTCCTGGTCGGGTTCACCAGCGGCCCATCGCGGGTCGAGGCCAGCATGACCGGCGCGGGCAGCCTGGTCGTGCGCCGTGTGCAACGGCCGCTGTATGCGCGCAGCGACTGGATTTCGCGCGCCTGGTGGACGCTCGGCGCCAATCTGGTGCTGCTGTGGGCCGCACGTGATGCCCTGCTGGCGTGCGAGGAGGTGCGCCTCACCGGGTCGCCGCCCTATCTGCTGCATTTCGTGATGCCGCTGGCGCTGCTGTTTGGCAAGCGCACGCGCTATCGCATCACCGACTTCCACCCCGAGTGCCTGAACGCGGCACTGGGACGCTCGCCGCTGTGGGTGACGCCGCTGCTGGCGCTCACCGGATTCTGGCGTCGGCGCGTCGACTGCATCGAGGTGCTGGGCGAGGATCAGCGCGAACGCCTTGCCGACTCGGGAGTGAATCCTGCGCGCGTGTTGTTGCGTCGCGATCCGTCGCCGGTCGATTTCGCAACCGAATTGCAGCCGGCGGTGCCGCCAGCTTCAATCACGGGTCGGCCGCTGATCCTGTATTCGGGAAACTGGGGCGTGGCGCACGATCATGCGACCTTCGTCGAAGCGTTCGCACGCGTGCCGCGCAGCGCGAGCTCGCCTGCGCTGTGGCTCAACGCCACTGGTGCGCGAGCCGACCTGGTTCAAGCCGAATGCCTTCGCCACGGGCTGCCCCTTGCGCGAACCGCACCGGTGGCGCTGGCGCAGCTTGCCGGCGTGCTGGTTGCCGCGGATGTGCATCTGATCACGCTGAGCGACGCGTTCGTCGGATACGTGCTGCCGTCGAAGGTTTACGCCTGTATCGCCTCGGGCCGCCCGGTGCTGTTCATCGGCAGTCCGCGCTCCGACGTGCATCGTCTGTGCGCCGCGCAGCTGCCGGCCTCGCGCTATCGACAATGCGAGACCGGCGATGCGGTCGCCGTTCATGATGCACTGATCGCGTTGCTGGGCGCCGACAGTCGAGCGCCCGCCGCAACCGCGCCGGGTGCGGCGGAAGTGTCGGCATGAAGCGCGCGCTGGTGCTCGGTGCCGGCGGCTTCATCGGCAGCCATCTGGTCACGCGCCTCAAACAGGAAGGCTGTTTCGTTCGCGGCGTGGACCTCAAACGGCCACGCTATGCGGCGACCGCGGCCGACCAGTTCATGCTCGCCGACCTGCGCGATATCGCGGCAGCCCGCGCAGCGCTCGATGGCGGCTTCGACGAGGTCTATCAGCTGGCAGCCGACATGGGCGGCGCGGGCTTCGTGTTTACCGGCGCCAACGACGCCGCGATCATGCACAACTCCGCGCAGATCAACCTCAACGTATTGGAGGCCTTGCGCGAGCGGCCATTCGGGCGGGTGTTCTATGCCTCCTCTGCGTGCATCTATCCGCAGTACAACCAGCTCGATCCGGACAGCCCACGCTGCAGCGAGGATTCGGCCTACCCGGCAGCACCCGACAGCGAGTACGGTTGGGAAAAACTGTTCAGCGAGCGGGCTTACTTCGCCTATGCGCGCAACCACGGCCTCACGGTGCGTATCGCCCGCTACCACAACATCTTCGGCCCGCAGGGTTCGTGGAACGACGGGCGCGAGAAAGCGCCTGCCGCGCTGTGCCGCAAGGTGGCGATGGCCGCGTCCGATGGCGAGATCGAGATCTGGGGCGACGGACTGCAGACCCGTTCGTTCCTGTACATCGACGAGTGCATCGAAGGCACTCTGCGCCTGATGCGCTCGGACTTCGCAGGGCCGCTCAATATCGGCTCCGACCAGATGGTCTCGATCGCGCAGTTCGCGCAGATGATCGCCGGAATCGCCGGCAAGCGCATTGGCCTGCGCTGCATCGCCGGGCCGACCGGAGTACGCGGGCGCAATTCGGACAATGCGCTGATCGCTGCGCGCCTGGGGTGGGTGCCGAGCATACCGCTGCGCGATGGACTGACGCTGACCTATCGCTGGATCGAAGCGCGGCTGCGCGACGGCCGTCGCGATGCCGACCCGCCATGAATGAAATAGCGCTGACTCCGGTGTTTCTTGCAGCGCTCACCAGCGCGCTGGCGACGGCGTGGCTGCGCAGGCATCCGGCGGCATTGGCTATGCTGGATCGACCCGGACAGCACAAGATGCACCATGCGCCGGTCCCGGCGATCGGCGGCATTGGCGTGGTGCTCGGCATCGCACTGGCGTGGTTGCTGGGCACCTCCGGGCCACCTGCGGTGCTGCCGGCGGGACTGCTGGTGCTGCTTGCCGCGGGCATGCTGGATGACCATCGCGGCGTGTCCGCCCGCGGCCGCTTCCTGATCCAGGGTGGGGTGGCGCTGGCGATGGCGCTCAGTGGCGATCTGGTGCTGCGCGACTTCGGCGAGTTGCTGTGGCCAGGCGCGACCCTCGCGCTGGGCGTGTTCGCAATCCCGGTCACCGTGTTCTGCGCGGTCGGCGTGATCAACGCGGTGAACATGATCGATGGCAGCGATGGGCTGGCCGGCGGGCTGGCGCTGCTCTCGCTCTGCGCGATCGCCGTGCTCGCCGCAGACAGCCTGGCGCACGCGGCGGTTCCGATCCTGCTCGCGGCGGGCGCGGCGCTGATCGGTTTCCTCGCATTCAACCTGCGCTTTTGCGGCCGGCCCGCCCGGGTGTTTCTGGGCAACGGTGGCAGCATGGCGGTTGGCGGCCTGCTGGCGTGGTTCGCGATCGGGCTCAGTCAAGGCGAGGGTCGTGCATTCGCGCCGGTCACCGCGCTGTGGCTGCTGGCGGTGCCGCTGATCGATACGGTGTCGGTGATGTGGCGCCGGCTGGTTGCCGGCCACTCGCCGTTCGCTGCCGACCACCAGCACGTGCACCATCTGCTGCTGCGCGCGGGCTTGAGCGTCAATGGCACCCTCGGCGTCGTGCTGTGTGTGCACGCAGGCTGCATCGTGGTGGGCATCGCGGGGGAGTGGTTCGAGGTCGCACAGAGTCTGCGTTTCGGCGCCTTTCTGCTGGTCGCCCTCGGACTGCACGCGCTCAAGGTGCAGGCGGCGCGCAGACTGCCGCCGCTTCGCGCGAGTGCAGTGCGCTGAGTCCGAACCGCCCCCCACGCGCGCTGCTGGTCTCGCTGTGGCTGCTGATCGTGTGCCTGCCGCTGCCGCTGGGCGCCAATCGGGATTGGATCTGGCCATGGTTCGGTATCGCCATCTACGCACTGCTTGCGCTGACCATGCTGGCGCTTGCGCTGCGCCGTTGGCAGCCGGGTGCGGCGCTGTTGCGCAGTCGTTGGTGGCTGGCAGCCGCAGCGCTGAGCCTGCTGGCCGGCTTGCCGCACCTGGGTAGCGCCGGCTGGATCGACGGGGTCGCACCGGTCGATCCGGCGGCTGCCGCGCGCGCGCTGTTGCTGTACGGCATGTGCATCGCGCTCGCCCTGCTGCTGCTGGTGGCCTGCGACAGTCGCCGGCGCCTGCTGTGGACCGCTGCGGTGGTGTTCGCTGCCGGCGTGATGCAGGCGCTGTGGGGCGCCGGCATGACGCTCAGCGGGATCGAGTGGAACC
>JBBSDI010000108.1:0-10223 GCA_038249585.1 Lysobacterales bacterium
AAAACCGAACACCAAGGTCGACTTCATGCGCTTGCGCAACATCTCGCTGATCGTGGCGGGTGTGTTGCTGCTGGTCGCGGTGTTGGCGATCCCGATCCGCGGCCTGAACTTCGGTCTCGACTTCACCGGCGGCACGATGGTGGAACTCACCTTCGAAAAGCCCGCGGATTTGCCCACGCTGCGCACCGCGCTGGCGGAAGCAGGCTACGAAGGCGCCATGGTGCAAAGCTTCGGTGAATCGCGCGAAGTGGTGGTGCGTCTGCAGCCGCGCGCGGCCGCCGAGCAGCCGGGCGAGGACGGGCAGGTCGCCAAAGCGGCGATCGACCAGACCGCCGATGCGGTGCTCACAGCCGTAAGTACCGACGCGAACCCGGCCAAAGTCACGCGCAGCGATTTCGTCGGCCCGCAGGTCGGCAAGGAGCTGTCCGAGAACGGCATCATCGCGGTGATGGTGGTCGCCTTCGGGTTCCTGATCTACATCTCGGCACGCTTCGAGTGGAAGTTCGCGGTGTCTGCGATCATCACCACCCTGCACGACGTGGTGCTGGTGGTCGGCTACTTCGCACTGACCCAGAAGGAGTTCGACCTGGTGGTGCTCGCCGGCGTGCTGTCGGTCATGGGCTTCTCCATCAACGACACCATCGTGGTGTTCGACCGCGTGCGCGAGAATTTCCGCGCGCTGCACAAGGTCGGGCCGATCGAAGTGCTCAACCGCTCGATCAACCAGACCCTGTCGCGCACCATCCTGACCTCGGTGGTGGCCTTCCTCACCGTGCTGGCGCTGTACCTGTACGGTGGCGCGTCGCTGGAGCTGATGGCCGAGTCGCAGATGCTCGGTATCGTGATCGGCACCCTGTCGTCGATTTTCGTCGCCTGTCCGCTGCTGTCGTTGTTCGGCGTGCAGAAGCAGGACCTGCTGCCGAAGTCGCGCGATCTGGCCGAACTCGAACGGCGTCCTTGAGCGGGCGCTGACCCGGAGCTTTCCGCGGCGACGACGTTCGCCGCGGAGCAAGACTATTTGCGCGCGAGCTCCGGCGACAGTTCGGGTCCGATGGCCGCCAACATGGCCTCGCTGACCTTGATATTGGCGGCCACCACGTTGCCCGATTCCATGAACCCGGGCTCGCCACGGAAATCGATGCAGCGTCCACCGGCCTCGCGCACGATCAGTGCGCCGGCCGCCAGGTCCCATGGCTTGAGGCCGATTTCCCAAAAACCGTCCAGCCGCCCGCAGGCGACGTAACACAGATCCAGCGCGGCGGAACCTGTGCGCCGGATGTCCTCGGCCTCGCCGAGCACCGCGCGCACCATGCCCAGGTGCGACTGCAGATGCTGGCGCTGGCGGAACGGAAAGCCGGTGGCCAGCAGCGCGCCTTCCAGACTCATCCGCTGGCTGACCCGGATGCGGCGCTCGTTCAAGGTCGCGCCACTGCCCTTGGATGCGGTAAACAGCTCATCGCGAATCGGATCGTAGACCACACCGAGGATCAGCTCGTCGCGATCCATCTGTGCGATCGATACGCAGAAGTGCGGAAAACCACGCAGATAGTTGCTGGTGCCATCGAGTGGGTCGATCACCCAGGTGAAGCGCGACTTGCCGCTGGCGCCACCTTCTTCGGCGAGGATCGCGTGGTCGGAGAACGAGCGCCGGATCTCGCGGATCGCCTCGGCCTCCGCCGCCCGATCGATCTCGCTGGCGAAGTCGAAGCGCTGCTTTTCGACCACCGGAATGCTGTCGAGCCGGTTCAGTGAGCGGGTGATGATGGCTCCGGCGGCGCGCGCGGCCTTGATCGCTATGGTGATTGCGCTCAGGCGCATGGCGTGTGTTCCGTTCGGGGCGGGGGCAAAGAGCGGGCCGCGGCAGCTGCGCGGGGCGCGAAGGTTAGCAGAACGGCCGCAATTGCCGGTCAGGCAGCCTCCGAGCAAGTCCATGCGGCGGGGCGGCTGCCAGGATCCGACCCCCAGCGATGTGGGAGTTGCCGTGACAGGTCGGGCCCGTGTCACGCGTGGCCCGGATGCGGGACAATCCGGCCCATGCTGTCGACCGACCCGATCGAACTGCTGCCGCGCATCCGCATCGTGCTGGTGGCCACCACCCATCCCGGCAATATCGGCTCCACCGCGCGCGCGATGAAGACGATGGGACTGTCGCAACTGGTGCTGGTGGCGCCCGCGATCTTTCCCGCGCCGGAGGCGACCGCACTGTGCGCTGGCGCCGACGATGTGCTGGCTGCCGCAGTGGTGGTTGCCGATCTGAATGCCGCGCTCGTCGGCTGCGTGCGCGTATACGGCTGCACCCCGCGACCGCGAAGCGTGCCGATGCCCGAGCTCAGCCCGCGCGCTGCAGCACCTGAGGTGCTGGAGCATGCGCGCCATGGCACCGTGGCGATCGTGTTCGGCACCGAAAGCTCGGGTCTGAGCAACGACCAGGTGCAGCGCTGTCACGCCGCTGTCAACATCGGCTCCAACCCGGTCTACGATTCGCTCAACCTGGCTCAGGCGGTGCAGGTGCTCTGCTACGAGTTGCGCTGTGCAGCGGTTGAGCGCATGGCACCTGCAGCGACATTGGTGGACGCCGAGCCCGCTGCCACCGCCGACGAGCTGGAGGGCCTGTTCGCGCACCTCGACCAGACCCTGTTCGAGATCGATTTCCTCAAGGGTCGCGGGTCGGCGACCCTGATGCGACGCCTTCGGCGGCTGCTGCTGCGCGCGGTACCGACGCGCCGCGAGGTGATGCTCGTACGCGGCATCCTGGCCGATGCACAGCGCTGCGCGCGCCTGTCCGGGGTGGCCGAGGCGGCGCGGACTGCCGCTGCGAGCAGTCGACCGGCAACATAGGCGTCGATGTTGTGCATGTAAACTGAGCGCTCAGCTTCGCGTGCGACGCCGGGCGAAGGATCGAACCGTCGCGATTCCCCATCTGGTCAGGCCGCACTCGCAATGTCGCTTTTGAACCGCCCGCTCCTCGTGCTGGCGACGATCCTGATTGCACTGGCCGCCCCGGCGGGCGCTGCCGACGTGGTCGTGCCGCCCGGCAGCGAACTGGTGCTGGGCCGGGTCAGCGACAATCCGAAGGACGACTACGGGCGCCTGCGACCGATGCTCGACTATGTGGTGCCGCGGATGGCCTCGGTGGGTATTCGCAGCGGGCGCATCCTGATGGCGCGCGATGCGCAGCAGATGCTGAGCTACCTGCGCCGTGGCAAGGTCGACTGGATCACCGAAACCCCAGGGTCGGCAGCGATCTATCAGGAGCGCGCGGATGCGCGGGTGCTGCTGCTGACCGAACGCGGCGGCCAATCGCGCTACCAGTCGGTGCTGTTTGCGCGGGTCGACAGCGGCATCCACTCGCTGGCCGATCTGCGCGGGCGTTCGATCGCGTTCCAGAACAATGCGAGCACCAGCGCCTACTTCCTGCCCGCAATCGAGATCCTCGGCGCGGGCCTGCCGCTGGTGGTACTGGCCTCGCCATCGGATCGGCCCAGTGCAGACGTGGTGGGATTCGTGTTCGCCCGTTCGGAGCTGAACATCTCGACCTGGGTGCACAAGGGCCTGGTCGATGCCGGCGCCTTCAGCGAGCAGGACTGGCGCGATCTCGAACGCGTGCCGGAGGCGTTCCGCGCCGACCTGCAGGTGTTCCATCGCAGCTCGTTCGTGCCGCGCGCGATGGAAGTCGTGCGCAGCGATCTCGACCCGCAGGTTGCCGCGCGCCTGCGCGAGGTGCTGCTCGGCGCCGCGGGCGACCCGGAAGCGATACCTGCATTGAAGGCGCTGTGGGGCACCGTGCGCTTCAGCGAGATCGACGACGCGTCGGAGCGTGCGCTCGAAGCGTTCGGCATCGGTGCGCGGCGCATCCGCGCGGAGGTCGAGTGATGCTGCGCATCGGCCTTAAGGGCCGCTATGCGATCGTGGTGGCGACCAGCGTGCTGCTGATCGCGGCCCTGCTGTGGGGCGTCGTGCGCGTGCAACGCGAGGGCGATCGGCAGATGGCCGAACTGGTCGCCAGCGAAGTGCGCGAGGTAGGCGGCATGGCGCTCGAGCGGCGCGGACGCTCCGTGGCCCAGCTGCTATCCGAGGCGCTGACCAATCCGGTGTACTTCGTCGACCTCGAGGCGATCGGCGACTTCACGCGCCCGGCGCTGGCGCAGGCCGACATCGTCTACGTGCTGGTGTTCGATCGCGACGGCAACATCCTGCACGACGGCAGTCCGACCATCGCGCGCTTCGGCCAGGCGATGGACGGTCCGCTGGCCGCAGCGGCGGCGGCAGCGACCGCAACGCTGGTCCAGCCGACCGATACGATCGTCGACGTGACCGAACCGATGTACCTGGGTGGCGAAAAGCTCGGCGGGGTCCGGGTCGGGCTGTCGCGCGAGAGCTACGCGCGGGTCGCCGCGCAAGCCGAGGTGGCGCTGCTCGATCGCGCGGACATGATCGCCGGCGAGCGCCGCGATGCGCTGCTGTGGCCGTTGGCCGGGCTGCTGGCGCTGATCGGACTGGGAATGTACCTGGTGGCGATGCAGCTGGTGCGTCCGGTGCGCGCGCTGGCAGCGCACGCGCGCGCGCTCGAAGAGGGTCGCTTCCAGCAGCGCATCGATACCGATCGCCGCGACGAGATCGGCGATCTGATGCGCAGCATGAGCGCACTCGGCGCCAGCCTGTCCGCGCACGATCGCGACATCCGCCGGCTGGCCTATATCGACAGCCTGACCGGCCTGCCCAATCGGCTGGTGCTGCGCGAGTCGCTGGCGCGCGCGATGCTGGTGGGTCGCAGCAGCGGAACCGGACTTGCGTTGCTGTTCATCGACATCGACGACTTCAAGCGCATCAACGACACCCTCGGCCACGATGCCGGCGACGAGGCCTTGAGCCAACTTGCGCAACGGCTGGAGCAACGCCTGGCGCTGGTGCGTATGCCGATGCAGCCCGAGGTCACCGGCAGCAGCGGCGACATGATCGCGCGCTTCGGCGGCGACGAGTTCGTGGCACTGCTGTTCGGCGGCGACCTGCGCGAGCGCGCGCGGCTGTTCGCCGACTCGGTGTTCGAGGCGGTGCGCCTGCCGCTGCTAGCCGGCGGTCGCAGCGTGCATCTGAATGCGAGCATTGGCATCACCCTGTACCCCGACGATGGCGACGATCCGCAGCAGCTGTTGAAGAGCGGCGATATCGCGATGTACCAGGCCAAGCTTGCCGGCAAGAACTGCTACCGGTTCTTTACCGCCGCCATGACCCAGCACGCCGAGGAGCGCCTGCACCTCGAACACGATCTGCGCGAGGCGATGGCCGCCGGCGATCTGCAACTGCACTACCAGCCCATCGTCGACCTGCGCACCGATCGCATCGCCGGTGCCGAGGCGCTGCTGCGCTGGACGCATCCGCAGCGCGGTCTGGTGCCGACAGCGACCTTCGTTGCCATCGCCGAGGACTTCGGGCTGATCCATGGGCTGGGCCGCTTCGCGCTGGAGCACGCGTGTGCCGATGCCAGCCAATGGCCGGAACTGGCCGGCGAACCGCTGTTCGTTTCGGTCAACCTGTCGGTGCGCCAGCTGCGCGATCCCGGCTTGCCGCAGCAGATCGCCGCGACCCTGAACCGGCACAAAATCGCGTGCAAGCGACTGCACGTGGAGCTCACCGAAAGCGCGCTGCTGGATTCCGAACCACTGGCGCTGTCGGCCCTGGCCGAACTGCGCCGTCTCGGCATCCGCATCTGGCTCGATGATTTCGGCACCGGTTTCTCCGGGCTGTCGCACCTGCGCCGGGTGCCGGTCGACGGGGTCAAGATCGATCGCAGCTTCGTGCAGGACCTGCTGACCGATCGCGACGATCTCGCCCTGACCTCGGCGATCATCGCGATGGCATCGTCGCTGGGCATCGAAGCGGTGGCCGAGGGCGTGGAGACTGCAGCGCAGCTGGAGATCCTGCGCAACCTGCGCTGCGACCTCGGACAGGGCTACTGGCTTGGCTATCCGATGCCACAGGCCGATCTACTTGCATTGCTCGCCGCGCGCCCTGGATCGAGTTGAGATCGAGGCTCGGGTTTCGCCTCAGGCGAACAGTTTGCCGACCCACTCGACCAGGGTGCCCGACAACACCAGGAAAGTGACGATGGTCGCTGCCATCAGCACCCACGACATGGCCAGCACGATGCCGTCATCCTCTACCAGGCCTACGCCGGCGAGCAGCAGCACCAGTGCCAACGGATAGTTGGTCAGCGGAATCGGCAAGGCCAATACCAGTCCGTGGCCGAGCAGCAGCAGGCCCGTGAGGGGCGGACCGAGTCGGGTGAACAGCCCCGTCCAGCGCGGCCGGCTCAGGCGCTCGAGCCAGTGCAACATCCTGCTGATGCGCTGTACGAAGCGCCCGACGGTCGCCCGCGATAGCTTGCGTGCGCGCAGCCAACGCGGCAGCCACGGTCGGTCGAGCCCGAACAGCATCTGCGCGCCGATCAGCATCACCACCGGACCTGCCACCGCACCGGCACCCACCGGGGTCGGGATGAATGCGGTAAGGGTGCCGAGGATGAGCAGGATGCCGAAGCCGCGCACGCCGAAACGATCGGCGATCTCACCGAGGGTAACCGCATCATCGCCCGGCGCACTGGCGATTCCGGCCAGCAGTTCGGAGGTGCGCTCGCGCGAGTGCGTCTGGCTCACGGGAGAACGCCGCTCATGCCGGCGGTTCTGCGACCCGCGCGATCAACAGCTTGTCCACGCGCGCACCGTCGAGGTCGACCACCTCGAACCGAAACCCGCCGCCGGTGAAGTGTTCGCCCACGTGCGGAATGCGCCCGAAGTGCACGGTAATGAGTCCCGCGGCGGTGCGGAAGTCGTGTTCGTCCTCCAGCGGCAGGCGGGTCACGCCGAGCAACTCGCGCAAGTCGTCGATGCCGACCCGGCCATCGACCAGCCAGCTGCCGTCCTCACGCTGCACGATCGGCGTCTCGCCGTCTTCGACCGACTGCGCCATGCGGCCGAACACCGCGACCAGCAGGTCGTTGAGGGTCACCATGCCCTGGATATCGCCGTACTCGTCGACCACCAGCGCCAGCGGGGTTTCCGACTCGCGGAATTTCTCCAGCAGCGCCACTGCGCGCGCGGTTTCGGGCACGAACAACGGCGGCGAGAGCTTGCGGAACAGGTCCACCTTGTTGCCGCCGAATGCATCGGTCAGGGTCTTGATCTGCAGCACCCCCGCGATGTCGTGCTCACTGCCGCGCTTGACCGGGTAGCGGGAGTAGGGCGACTCGCGCATCACTTCGATGTTGTCTTCCAGCGGCAGGCTGGCATCCAGCCACGTGATTTCCGTGCGCGGGGTCATCAGGCTCTCGACCGTGCGCTCGCCGAACGACAGCGCGCGATTGACCATGTTGCGTTCGGAATCGTCGATCACGCCCTGTTCAGCGCCCTCGGCCACCAGGTGCTTGATCTCCTCTTCCGTGACCTGTTCGGCGGTGGTATTACGCACGCCGAACATCCGCAGCAGGCCGCTGGTCATGGCCGCCAGCAACACCACGGCAGGCAGCGCGACGGTCGCTGCAATCCGCATCGGCAGCGCGACATAGGTGGCGATCCGTTCCGGCGCGATCAGGGCCAGGCGTTTGGGCACCAGCTCGCCGAGCACGATGAACCCCATCGAGATCAAGCCGACGCTGATCGCCACCCCGATCTCGTCGGCCCACGGTGCGATCGCATCGAAGCGCTGCAGCCAGGCGCCAAGCCGCAGGCCCATCGCCTGGCCGCCGAAGTATCCGGACAGCACGGTCAGCACGGTCAGGTACACCTGCACCGAGGACAGGAAGCGCTCGGGGCGATCGGCCAGGTCGAGTGCGGCCTGCGCGCGCCGACTGGTCTGCGCCTGTTGCCGCAAGCGGCTCTTGCGCGAGGTCATCACGGCCAGCTCCGACAGCGCAAAGAAGCCGTTGGCCAGGATCAGGGCGAGGATGAGCAATAATTCAGCGGGCATGGTTGCGTGCGATGACGATGGTTGGTGCCGTGCGATGCGATCGATGGTTCCGGATCTGAAGCATCCGAAGTGGACGATCGCACACTGGATCAGCCCACGTCGCGACCCTTGCTCATCGCGCGCTCGAGGCCATCCGCGAGGCCGGCGAGTTCGGCGATCATCGCCTCCAGCTCGTCGTCGTTGAGCCCGCTGAAAGGACGGTTCTCGCACAGGTGCAGATAGGATTCGCCCTCGATGTCGGAAAGCGCGAGGTAGCCCACCCGCTGCTCCCAATTGAAGCGCAGGCATTTGGCCGCGTCGCGCTTGCCGATCGGCGCAACCGGGGTGCTCACGCGCAGGTATTTGCGCCCGTTGTCGGTATCCAGTTCGGCCAGGAACACGCTCTGCCGCCGCCCTTCGGCCAGGTCCATCTCGAAACTGATCACATACGGCTCGTTGTTGTTGAGCGTGTGCCGCGAAACGAGGAAGCTGCGGACGTCTTCGAAGCTGTGCATGGTGCGCATCCCTTGGCCAATCACGATTGTGCCCGGCTATGCTAGCGCGGAACCCGCGAATGCCCGCAAGCGCATGCCACCCAGCACCCCAGCCGCACCCGATCCACGCGACCTGATCCTTGCCGCCGTGCGCACGATCCCGCGCGGCCGGGTCGCAGGTTACGGCCAGGTTGCAGCGCTCGCGGGACTGGTGGGCCGGGCACGTCTGGTGGGGCGGGTGCTCGCGCAATCAAGCGGCATTGCGCGACTGCCGTGGCATCGGGTCCTGCGCAGCAACGGCTGCCTCGCGTTCCCCGCAGGATCGGCGTCGTTCGACGAGCAGACCCGACGCCTGCGTGTTGAGGGGGTGCTGGTACGCGCTGGACGGATCGCGCCGAAGTTCTTCATCGGCGAGCGCGATCTGGATGCTGCGCTGTGGGGGCCGTCGACTGATTGAATGCATCGTGTCACCAGCCGATCCACAAGATGCCAACTGGCTTGGTGCTAGTGTCGTAAACGCGATTACTGCCGACGCCGATCGATCCCATGTCTCGACTTACGCCAGTCACCACCGCATTGCTGATCGCGCTCGGCGCCGGCTTCGCGCTGCAGTTGCTGTTTGGCGAGGCGTGGCTGGTGATGTTTGCGCTGTGGCCGCTCGACACCGCGACTGTGCTCCAAGGCTCTCAGGGCTCGCTGCAAATCCACTTCTCACCGTGGCAGCTGATCACGTATTCGTTCCTGCACGGCGGCATCCTGCACCTGCTGGTCAACGCATTCGCGCTGTTCATGTTCGGACCACCGATAGAACGGCTGCTCGGGCGCGGCCCGTTCGCGACGTACTGGTTTGTGTGCGTGCTGGGGGCGGCCGTGGCGCAACTGCTGACCCTGCGCTGGACCATGGAAGCCGGCGCATTGGCGCCTACCATCGGTGCGTCGGGCGGCGTGTTCGGCGTTCTGCTCGCGTTCGGGATGTTCTACCCGCGCGAACGCATCCTGCTGCTGATTCCACCGATCCCGATGCCGGCATGGCTGTTCGTCAGCCTGTATGCCCTGTTGGAGCTGTATCTGGGATTCAGCAGCAGCGGTGGCGGCATCGCGCACTTCGCGCACCTGGGCGGCATGCTCACCGGCTTCGTGGTGATCATGTACTGGCGCGGAAACTTGCCGATCCGCCCCAAGCGCGTCCTGATGCGCTGAGGCTGCCGAGCCTCGGGATTGGCGCGATGCTGACCCGTGTGGGAGCCGCCACGGCGGCGACCGCAGAGCCGATGGCTTGCCGCAGTCGCTGCCATAACAGCTCCCACAGCGAGGAAACGATGCCGCAACAACTCGATCGGCTCCCGTCAGGTGCTGCTCAACTGTGGGAGCCGCCATGGCGGCGACAGCAGAACCGCTGGCTTGCCGCAGTCGCTGCCATAACAGCTCCCACAGCGCAGAAACGATGCCGCAACAACTCGCTCGGATCCCGCATATCTGCTGCTCCCTGTGGGAGCCGCCATGGCGGCGACAGCAGAACCGCTGGCTTGCCGCAGTCGCTACCATAACAGCTCCCACAGCGCAGAAGCGATGCCGCAGCAACTCGATCGGCTTGCATGAGGTATTGCTCCCTGTGGGAGCCGCCATGGCGGCGACAGCAGAACCGATGGCTTGCCGCAGTCGCTGCCATAACAGCTCCCACAGCGCAGAAACGATGCCGCAACAACTCGATCGGCTCCCGTCAGGTTCTGCTCAACTGTGGGAGCCGCCATGGCGGCGACAGCAGAACCGCTGGCTTGCCGCAGTCGC
>JBBSDI010000109.1:0-10143 GCA_038249585.1 Lysobacterales bacterium
ACCGCGATGCGCGAGATGATGGAACACGCCAAGCGCCTCGGCGACAATGCGGTGATCGGTGTGGACCGTAACTACGAGACCGTGCAGGTCGGCAACGGTGGCGGCATGCCGATGGTGTCGGCGTCGGGCACGGCGGTGGTGCTGGACAACGCCTGAGGCGCGGTACCGCGCGTTGCCGGTCGGCCTGCAGCATGGGGCTGGCCATTGCGCCATGCGCATTGCCGCCCACGCTGCTACGCGGAGGACGCCCGCGCGCGCCGCGCCAGCGTCACGGCACCAGTTCCATCCACCGCGTGGGCCGCGCATCTGCCGGAACGTACAGCGGATGGCGCGGCGCGCCGCTGGCGGTCAGGCCGAGGTGGTGCAGGCGCACGCCGGCGACGTGCAGCATTCCCACCGCTTCCGCCGCGCGCACGATGCCGCGTCTGCCGCCGCTGGCACCCCATGCACAGACCACCAGCGAGGCGCGGCGCGCGCAGCGCTTGAGCCACGCGTCGTTGCGCGGACCGATCGGGTCGGGTGCTGCGAACAGCGCATCGGGATCGGTGCACACGCGGCCGAACAGGTTCACCACTTCGAGGTGGGTGAATCCCCAGGCTGCGGCGAAGCCGATGCAGCGGCGGACCGTGGGATCGTCGCGGCGGCCATCGGCCATGCTGGGATTGAGCATCACGAACAGCAGCGGCCCGTTACCTGTTGGCGACTGCCAGCCGGCGAGCAGATCGCCCTGCGCCTTGCCGATCTCGCGGCCGAGCAGATAGCGATAATGGCGATCCGGTGAGAAGCGGGCCCAGCGGCGCACGCGGGCGATCCTGTCGGCAAATGGCAGCGGTGTCGGGCAGCGCCCGTGTGATGGCAGCACCTGCGCCGGTTACTTCGACCCCACGCCGGTGAGCTCGGCACTGAGTGCGACCAGTCGCGCGCGCACCGCGGCGTCCGCGGCCTGCGCGTGCGGCGTGGCAACCTTGGCATCCCGATAGAAGGCGCCCGCCTGCAGCGACGGTGCGGTGATCAGGCGCATCACGGTGTCGCGGCCCTCGGCAACGGTGCTCTGCACCGGAATGCCGAGGCTCTTGACCATCGTGGTGTCCATCAGGGTCGCCGGATGCAGCGAGATCATGGTGATTCCGTCGTTGGCGAACGATGCTGCGAGCTGCATCGTCATCATCACCTGCGACAGCTTGCTCTGGCCGTAACCGCGCGCGTTCGCGCCCGGCTGCTCGAGCATCACATCGTCGAAGTCGATCGGGTCGGCGCTGCCCGAGGCGACGTTGATCACGCGCGAGGGTGCGGCTGCCTTCAGCACCGGCCGCAGCGTATTCACCAGCACCCAGCCGGCCAGATAGTTCACCGCGAACTGCAGCTCGTAGCCGTCGGCGCTGGTGCGGCGCGGCTGCTCGCCGGTGAACGCGATACCGGCGTTGTTGACCAGCAGATCGAGCTTGGGAACCTCGCGCGCGATGGTGTTGGCGAAGGTCTTGACCGCGTCGAGCGAGGCGAAATCGGCGGCGACGAATCGCGCAGAACCCACGCCCGTGGCAGTGATCTCGTCGACCAGCGCCATGCCGCGCTCGGTGTTGCGGCCGTGCACGATCACGTGCGCGCCATCGGCGGCCAGCGCGCGCGCCAGCTCGCGTCCCAGACCATCGGTGGAACCGGTGATCAGCACCGTCTTGCCGGAATACGACAACGGCGCGGCCGGCTCGGCCGCGTGGGCGCCCAGGCCAAGCAACAGCGCGAGAGCGATGAGAAAGCTGGGAATCGGCAGGCGCATGGTCAGGATCTCCTCGGGTCAGTGTGCAGGGTAGGGTGCGCGTGCGCTTGGGACAACCCGATCGCGTCTTGCGCATGGACTGTCTCAACCACGCTTCTTCTGCGGTGCCCCACACAGCGCGTTACTGCCCGCGCGCACCGTTCAAGCCCGCGCCTCGGAACTGCAAAGCTTGCCCAGCCCATCCTGTCGCGCTGTGGGAGCCGGCATGCCGGCGACACCGGCACCTGCCAAGCGCAACGAGCGCAAGGCCGCTGCAGCACCCTTCCGATCAGGGTCCGCTGACAGCAGGCGCAGTGGCGAATGGCTTGATCCCGAACTGCGCGTAGATCTCGGCGGGGAAATACACCGTGCCGTCCTTGACCACCATGCGGATCCGGCGCAACTGCGCAAGGTCGATGGTGGGATCACCCGGCACCAGGAAGAAATCGGCCAGCTTGCCGCGCTCGATCGAGCCCAGCGATTGGTCCTCGCCGAGATACGCGGCCATGTCGAGCGTGGCGCGCGTGAGCACCTGCGCCGGGGTGAAGCCGACCGCCTCGAACAGCATCATCTCGCGATGGTAGGCCAGCCCACCGCCCAGATCGGTACCGGGAATCAGCAGCACGCCGCGCTCGCGCATCTGACTGACCGTGGCCAGCAGCTTTTCCCATGCCGCCGCATAGGCCTCGGTATCGCCGGCCGCCGACATGTCGGTCCAGCCCTGCTTGGCATTGCGCTGCCAGCCGATCGGCATGTGGTCGATGATGTCGAGCGAGCCGCGCGGCACTTGGCCGGACTGGTGCAGCAGCAGGTTTTCGTGGATCGCGATGGTCGGCTCGACGGCGACCTTGTTGGCGAGGATCAGCTCGAAGGTCTTGCGCACCCGTGGCGACTGCAGGTCAAGGTCCTTCAGGCGCTTCAGAGCGGTCAGGCGCAGCAGGGTACGGGTGTCCTCGCCCTGATTGAGCACCCAGCCGAGCATGATCTGGTTGATGTGGGTCAGCTCGTCGTAGCCGGCCTCGATCATCGCGTCGGCGTTGGAGAATGCCGGCACGTGGCCGCTGGCGCGCAGGCCCAGGCGATGCGCTTGCGTGACTGCGGCGGCCGACCACGCCGGGTTCATGCTGTTGTAGAGCTTGACCTGGATGAAGCCGTGCGCGGCATACCAGCGCACCGCATCGAGCGCCTGCGCCTGGTTCGCGACCAGAATGCCGTTGTTGGAGTTGTACGGGCTCCTGCCCTCGATGAAGCCACTGCGCGCGATGCGCGGACCACCGACGGTTCCCGCCTCGATGCTGCGGATAAGCGCATCCAGCACCGCGTTGTCGTTGCCCATGTCGCGGCTGGAGGTGACGCCGGCGGCGATGTTGAGGATCGCGCCGTTCTGGCTGCTGTGCGCATGCATCTCGTACAGGCCCGGCACCAGGGTGCCGCCTTCACCGTCGATCGTCACCTCGCCCGGCGTCGCGGGACTATCCAGCGGCTGCAGGCCGCTGATCGTGCGGCCGTGGATGACGACGCTTTGTGCGGCCGACAGGCGCATGCTGCGCGGGTCGAATACGCGCACGTTGCGGATCCGCACCGGCCCTGTGTAGCGGTGCGCCGTCCTGGCCTGGATCGTCTCGAAACGATTGCGACCGAGCCCGACCGCGATCTCGCGCAGGCGGTCCTCTTCGCCCTCGAATCCCTTGCGCACCACCACCGCCCGCGGCGAGATCGCCGCGAACAGCAGGTTGTCGGCGTCCAGAAGGATGTAGGAGGGATCCAGATCGAGACCGCTGATCGTGTACTGGCGCACCGCGAGCGGTGCCTTGCCATCGGTCACCTGCAGCGCATCGCCGACCGACAGTGTCAGCTCGCCGCCCGGATACACCGGCAGTTTGCGATCAGTGCCGGCCAGCAGCGCGCGCGCATACAAACCCAGCGCCCAAGGGCTTGCGTTCTGGCCGACGTACAGGCGTGGGACTGCGTGTTCGGCGCGTCCCTCGCCGGTGCTGTCGCGCCAGCGCGTCGCCTGCGCACCGCGCTCGAACATCTCCTCGACCTTGCTGCCGAAGGTGGTCGCACCGGTGATGGTCCACGCGATGGGCAGGCCGTCGGCGTCGAGGGTCAGTTGTTCGGCAATCGTCGGTCCGCGACCGTTGTTCTTGATATCGAAGTCGATCGCGATCTTTGCCGAGTGTTGCGTGACCCTGACATGGCCCACGGCCGCGCCACCGACCAGCACCGTGAAGTCCTCGCTCGTCGCGCGGGCCGGTGACGTTGCTGCGAGGGCCAGGCACAACGTAGCCGATGCGATCCGCATGGCACATTCTCGCTCACCGTGATGAACCCTCACTGTGAGCGATTGCGCGCGCACGTACAAGCGGGGTTCGATCAGGTCGATCAACCAGCCGCGGTTCAGCGCACGCGACCCAGGTCCTGCCGTGCGCTCAGGTAGCGACCGCACCCGTCGGCGTCGCCAAACGTGCAGTTTGCGGACGCGCGCGGAATCGGAACTGCGCCCCGGCGCGCGCCACCGGACGCGACGATCTGCACCGCACCGGATAGCGGCGACGACCACAACCGGCGGCGCACGTTTCGCAGTTGCAACAGCGCCCCTCACGCCAGGCCCGCGCCTGCGACCGGCGCCGATCGTTCAGCGCCGCCCCTTTCTGGCGCGCCCTGCGACAGGTACGCTGCGGTCTGTCGGGCGCGCATCGGATGCGCAGCCCTTGCGCCAAAACCACAGGGTCTCCCGCATGCCCAAACCGTTGACCGAACTGCTGCAGCACTACGACCCCAGCGCGCCACTGGCCGAGGCCTCGACCATTCCGGCGTCGTGGTACATCGACGAGCGGGTGCTTGCACTGGAGCGGCGCACGACCTTCGCGCGCACCTGGCAGCTCGCCGCACGCGTGGACCAGGTACGCGAGCCCGGCCAGTACGTCAGCTGCGAGATCGCCGGCGAGCCGATCGTGGTGGTGCGCGGCGACGACGGCGTGCTGCGCGGATTCTTCAATGTCTGTCGCCATCACGCCGCTGCGGTGATCACCGAGCCGGCAGGCTGTGCTAAGAACCTGCGCTGTCCGTACCACGGCTGGACCTATGGGCTGGATGGCGCGCTCAAGGGCACGCCGAGCTTCAACAACGAATGCCATTTCGATCGCGGTGCGCACGGGCTGGTGCCGGTGGCCACGGCAATCTGGGAGCAGTGGGTGTTCGTGCGCCTGGATGCGCAAGGCCCGGGGCTGGAGGAGTTTCTCGGTAATGCCCTGATCGACGAGGTCAAGGCGCTCGAGCTGGACCGGCTGCACTGGTTCGAGCGGCGCCACTACTTCTTCGATTGCAACTGGAAGGTGTTCGTCGACAACTATCTCGACGGCGGCTATCACGTGCCGCACCTGCACAAGGGTCTGGACAGCGTGCTGGACTTCAAGAACTACACGATCGAGAACGGCCTGCATCACTGCCTGCAATCGAGCCCGATTATCGCCGGCAAGGATGCGCAGTTTTCCGCCGTGCGCAAGGGCGATCGCGCGCACTACTACTGGCTGCACCCGAACTTCATGATCAACTGGTACGAGGGCGTGATGGATACCAACCTCGTATTGCCGCTGGGTCTGGACCGCACCGAGGTGATCTTCGACTTCTACTTCACCGATGTGTCCGACGCCGCGCGCGAACATAACCGGGCCAGCATCGATGTCGGCAACATCATCCAGGACGAAGACATGGCGATCTGCAAGTCGGTGCAGCGCGGTCTGAACTCGCGCGCTTATTCGGCCGGCCGGCTGTCGATTCGCCGCGAAGCGGGTGAGCATTTGTTCCATCGGCTGCTGCACGCGGATCTGGTCGCAGGCGCGGGCGATTGAGCGACGCCGGGCAGTGCGCGTGCAGCGTCGCGCGGGCGATGCACGATAGTGGCCGAGCGCTGTTGCTGATCATGTTGATGGGGAGCCTCGCAGCGACACTTCCCGTGCACGCAAACAGCGACGATCCGTTCGCGTCGCTGCGCTGGCGCGCCCGGATCGTGCTCGTGTTCGCGCCTGCCGACGATGATGCGCAACTGCAGCGCCAGCAGCGCATCCTCGCAGGGCTGGGGCCGGCGGGCTCCGAGCGCGATATTGTGGTGGTGTACGTGGTTGCGGCGCGCACTTCCGGTGCGCGCACTGCGTTGGATCCGGCCGCATTGCGTCAACACTACGCGGTCGACGCTGCCGATTTTCGCGTCGTGCTGATCGGCAAGGATGGTGGCGTGAAGCATCGCTCCGATGTGCCGCTCGATGGCTGCACCCTGCTCGGTCTGATCGACGCGATGCCGATGCGGCAGCGCGAACGGCAGGATCCCGATACGCAAGCAGCCGACTGCATACGCGCGCCAAGTCACCGCGCAACGTGATGGCGCGGCTACGCCAACCCGCTGCCGAACAATCGATCCAGCTCCGCCACGCGCAGGAACCACAGGTTGCTCGATCGCTGCGGCAGCCGCACGAAGCCGCGCAGCGCTGGCACATGGAGAAAACGTTTCTGGATCCCGGAGCGGCTCGCGGGTCCTGCCGCTGGCATGCCGGTGGTCGGCAGCACACTGATATCCCACTGCGTACCGGCGTTGGGCGTGATGGCGTAAACCGTTCCAGTCTCACCGGCGTGATAGAACAGGAACCGGCCGCTGTCGGGATCGAAATCCATGCCCGCGTAGTTCGGTGCCGCAGCAATGAACTGGTTCAGCGTAGCGCTCGCATCGAAGCTGATCGTACCGACCCTGTGCGCTGCTCGCATCGATGCGCCGCGCCACCACGCCGAGATTGGCGTCGAAACCCTGGCCATCGCCGAACTGCAGCGAGAACAGCGTGTTCCGACACGCCGAGCCTGCGAACGTCGACGCGGCAGACGTGGCCAGAGTGCGCGCGCAGGTGCGAGGGCGAGTGCTGTGCCGGCATGGCGCGATGCGCAACGAAGACGCGGCGGACATGGCTGGATGCGAACACGGCGGCGGATTCTCCGTGGATGCCTGCGTCAGCATTGCCGATGACCGCGCGGCGGGCCCGACGGCTACATCGACTGCAGTTGGGCGCGACGCCCGCCCAGTGCGAACAGCCCGGCGACCGCCACCAGAAGCGCCAGCCACGCCAGTGCCGGCAGTCCGACCGGCACCGACACCGCGCCCGTCAGCCCGAGGCCGATGACCACGGTTTCGCGCTCGCGCACGGGATCGAAGCCGACTTCGCCGGCGGGCAAACCGACCCGGTCCTCGAACAGGAAGAGCGGAACCCGGTCGAGGCCTGCCGTTCCACGTGGGACCACCCGCACCAGGCAGCTTGCACTGCCACCGGCTGGAACGGGGCCGAGTCGGAATGCGCGACTGTCGAAGTTCATGCCGGTAAAGTTGGCGCAACCCGTTCCAGTGGTACGGGCGCAGCCGCCCGGGATGTCGCCGTCAAGATCGAAGCTCGTCGGCCCGAAGAATCCGCCGCCGAACTCGTGGCAGGCGGTACTGGCTACCCTTGATTCGACGTCCACCGCCGAACGATTGAGGACCCGCAGCCGCACGACGGTACCCGCGCTGCCACCGGCTCCCAGCGTGTCCAAGGCCAGTTCGATGTCTGGCAGCGTGCCGATCCGCGCCTTGTTCAGGCAGAACGGGAATGTGAAAGGCGACGGCAGCAGGCACGCGTTGAAGCCAAGGTCGCTGGTCGAAGCGGTGGAGCGCTGTACGCGGTAGCGACACGTTCGTGTTCCAGCGGGCGCGATCGGCGCGAACGCGAAGCGGACCACCATCGACGAAAGGAATGGTTCCACCACCGGCGCAGCGCAGGCACCGGCATCGAGGGGCGTGAACACATACTGACCGAAGACCGTCTGCGGAACCTCGAGCACGCCGCCCATGGTGCCGCTCAATCCGAGGCCCGTGGTGTCGCGAATCTCGAAAGCAAAGTCGCCCGCCTGCCCCGGACCGATCGGAAAGTACGCACTCGATCCACCGGGAATCGCGACGATGTCTGCCACCGACTGCGCTGCTCCCAGCGCGGGGACGCAGGCGAGCGTGGCAAACACCACGGACAAGAGCAGTGAACGAACGCTGCAGTCGCGCATTTCCGATTCCCGAACTGTCGATTCCATGTTCGACGCACGACGCTGGCGAATCCCCCAGTCCGGATCTCCGGCGTGCAGCCGGGGTCCGTGCGGGCGCAGCCGGCTGCGCGGCCTGCGCCCAGAACGAGCGCAGTTCGGAAGCAACGTGCAAGGCGGGATCGCCGAGCACCGGCTCGCTTATCGTTCGGGCCGCGCTCGATCGCTGCTGGATCGGCCCTGATCCGCGCTGAGTCATCCCATTGCCGGCCGATTCGGCCTTGAATCCCGCTCAGTCCGCTTCGAAGCCACTGCCGAAGATGGCAAACCCGGTGGGAAGCGCGACTCCGCTGTTGTTGTCGAGATCGGCATCGAACACGAAATGCGGCGCTTGGTCATTGGTAAGTGCCTCGGCGAAGAACGCGACTGGCGCGGGCAGGCTTTGCGGCAGGTTGCCCGAGATCACGAAGTCCAGTCGCGATGCCGCCGGCAGATCGACCAGCGAGTCGACTGCGCCGCTGCCAGCGGCGGCCGGGCACACAGCGCCGTTTTGTGCCATGCAAGTCCACACCTGACCCAGCAGCGCCGGATCGGAGCCGGTAGTCAGCGCCACCTGCGGTGCCGCGTCGGGTCCAAGGTTTCGCAGCTCGACCCGGTACTGGGTAGCCTCGCCCGGGTTCACGCCGCCGAGCGTGCTGATCACCGCCACCGACACATCGGCCACGCGCATAACCGCATGGTCGGCCGGGTCCGTCTCGCTGTCGGCATGCGTGGTAGAGCCGATGAACTGCGCCAAAGCCGTGCGCGGCCCGTAGCTGGTGAACGCAATCTGGCAGCTGAAGGTCAGCACCGCGCCGGCAGTCGACACCGGTGTATTGCTGGAGCACGTTTCCTTCGTATCCAGCACGACCTGGATCCGGCCACCAACCGGGGCTGCGTCGATGCCATCGACCTGCACGGTGAAAGTCGTCGGCTGACCCAGGCGCGAGGGACTCGGCGATATCGTCAAGGAACTGCTGGTCGCGCGCGACAAGGTGGCCAGCGCGAACGGCGACAGCGATTGCACGATGCCGCAAACCAGACGCGGTGGGTCGGGCTCGTCGACGCGGAATGCGGTGCGGTCGACATAGCTGCCGTTCTCGCCATGCAGCAGCCGCATGCTGAGGAAATCCGCTGCCGACACACTGGCCGGTACTGCCAGGCACACGGTGATCGGCGGCGTATAGCTGGCGGTGGTGGTGATCTCGAAGGCGGGGCAGGTCTCGCAGAGCGTGTAACCCGCCGGCATCTCGCCCTGGGTCGGTGTGATCGGAACGAATGCGGTGCTGCCCGCGGTGCCGACTTCGGAAAACGTCACCTCGGCGTCGGGCGCGTTCACCATCACATCGGTTCCGGTGCCGGTGGGCACGTCGAACGCGTTGTCGCAGGCGTCGCCCACGCCATCGCGGTCGCGGTCCGGCTGTGGTGCGGCGGTCGGATTGGTGTTGAAGCCTGCGCTGTTGGTTACCCGACGCAGCCCGGTGCCGTCGCGGTTGATCGCATAGATCTCGCCATCGCCGTCATAGTCGGCCTGGAACACGATCTGCGCTCCGTCGCGGGTGAATGCCGGCTCGGTTTCGCGGAACACGCTGTCAGTCACCCGCCGCTGGTCGGAACCGTCGGCATTCATGGTGTAGATCTCGCCGTTGGTGCTCTCGCCATTGCGGAACGAGATGAACACGATGCGGCTGCCGTCGGGACTGTACGAGGGATGGGTGTCGCGCAATAAAGCCGTGGTCAGGCGCAGCTCCTCGGTGCCAGTTGGGCTGATGGTGAAGATGTCGTGGTTGGCGTTGCCGATCGAACCGCGATCGGAATCGAACGCGATGCGCGTGCCGTCGTGGTTGAACACCGGATTGCCGGCGGTGTTGCTGAAGCCCAAGTTGGTGGTCAACTTGATCTGGTTCGCGCCATTGGCGTCCATGATCCACACATTGCGCTGCCCGCCTGCGCGCGAGGAGATGAAGGTGATCTTCGATCCGTCGGGGCTGAAGGCCGGCGCTCTGTTGTTGCCCGAGATGTTGGTGAGCTGCCGCAGGCTGCTGCCATTGGCGTTCATCGAGAAGATCTCGTCGCGACCGCTGAAGCGGTTGGAGTTGAATACAATGCGGCTTCCGCTCGCGTCGAATCGGGGCCCGGTATCTGCCGCGGAATTGGTGGTCAGCCGCTGCGCGGCCCCGCCGTTGAAATCGGTGGTCCAGATTTCCTGGTTGCTGATGCGGGTCGACGACATCGCGACGCGGTAGCCGTTGGGCACCGCCGGGCAGCTGTCGGCACCGTCGATGACGCCGTCGGCGTCG
>JBBSDI010000110.1:0-10116 GCA_038249585.1 Lysobacterales bacterium
ATCGTCCGCTGCGGCTCAGGCCTACCTGCAGCTGGCGGTCGACGGCGGCGAACCCGTGTTCGAGTGGATGCACCGCGCCAGCGATGGTCGCGAACTGCCGTGCGAGGTCCATCTGGTGCGGCTGCCCGATGCAGAGCGCGTACTGATCCGCGGCAGCATGATCGATCTGACCCGTCGCCGCTCCGACGCGGACGCGTTGCGCCACAGCCAGACCCGACTCGGCCTGCTGTTCGAGAACATGGCCGATGGGCTCTACATCCTCGACGCTGATTGGCGGATCGTGACCATCAATCCGTCTGCTGCGCGCATGCTGGGGGTGGACGCCGAGGCGGTACTGCATTGCCGCCTGTACGAAGTATTCGACGACTTGCCCGGCTCGGCATGGGAGGACGCACTGCAGTGGGTAGTCTCGAACGGAAAGTCGCGCAGCATCGAAGGCTATTACGAGCCCCGCCGATGCTGGTACGAGACACGAATCCAGCCGCTGCAAGCAGGCTTGGCAGTATTCTTCAGCGACATCAGCTTGCGCAAGCGCGCCGAGCAGACGATCCGCGAAAGCGAGCAGCGTTTCCGTTCGCTGCTCGAGAATGTCGAGAGCATCGCCGTACAGGGCTACGACACACAGCGTCGGATCACGTTCTGGAACCGCGCCAGCGAGCTGCTGTATGGCTACACCGCTGCCGAGGCCATCGGCCGGACGCTGGAGGAAACCATCATTCCCCCCGCGCTACGCACGCTGGTGGCGGCCGATGTCGACCGCTGGATCGCGGATGGCAAGGTGTCGGTGCATAGCGAGCAACTGGAGCTGATGCATCGCGACGGGCACATGGTGCCGGTGTTCTCAAGCCACGTGATGCAGACCAGCAATCCGGGCCAGCCGGAACTGTACTGCCTGGATATCGACATGCGTGACCTGCGCCGTGCCGAGGCGCAGCTGCAGCGCAGCAACGATGCGCTGCGCCAGCGCAATCTGGAGCTGCAGCAGTTCGTGATGGTCGCCTCGCACGATCTGCAGGAGCCGTTGCGCAAGGTGCAGACCTTCGGCGACCGTCTGCAGGAAACGCTCGGCAATCGGCTGCACGATGCCGAGCGCGACTACCTTGACCGAATGATCAATGCGGCCGAGCGCATGCGCGCGCTGATCGAGGACCTGCTGGGCTATTCGGCGCTGACCGCGCAACACAGCCAACGCATGGCGGTCGATCTTGGCGAGGTGGCGCGCGGCGTGCTGGGCGATCTCGAAGCGCAGCTTGCCGAAACCGGCGCCCGCGTGTCGCTCGCGCCGCTGCCGACCATCTCGGCCGACCCGGTCCAGATGCGCCAGTTGCTGCAGAACCTGATCGGCAACGCGCTGAAGTACCGCGTCGCCGCGCGGACGCCGCAGGTCGCGGTCGAGTGCACGCAGGTGGCGACCGCAGCCGGCGTCATGCACCGGATCCGGGTCGCCGACAACGGCATCGGCTTCGACGATCGCCACCGCGAGCGCATCTTCGCGCCGTTCCAGCGCCTGCATGCGCGGTCTGACTATTCAGGCACCGGCATCGGGCTGGCGATCGCGCGCAAGATCTGCGAGCAGCATGGCGGCAGCATCGAAGCGAACGGCGTGCCGGGCGTGGGCGCGGAGTTCGTGGTGCTGCTGCCGGCACGGTCCTGAGGCCAGCCCGAAAGCCGATCCGTTCGGAAGCAGCCGGGGTTGGTGCGCGCAACAAATAGTGAAAACTGCGGGCAGGTGCACTGCCGGGTGTTGCCAGTTCGCGCACCCGCGGCCATCATGCATCCGACTGGTGGCGCATCGAGGGGTGTCGCGCATCGCAACAGGCAGACCATGCGGACCGCGTGGACTGCCATGATTGGGGATGCTGCATGAAGACCTACGCGAACCGCCGCACCATCGTGGTGGCCGACGACGATGCCGATGATTGCGCCTTGCTGCACGATGCCTTCGCTGCCGCGCAGATCGACAGCCGTTTCGAGTTCGTATCCGACGGCCGAAAGCTGCTTGAATACCTGCGCGGCGCCGTGGCTGGCGGAGTAGCCGATCGAAGACTCGACGGCGATCCGGCGATCGTGCTGCTCGATCTGAACATGCCGAGCATGAACGGGCGCGAAGCGCTGGCGGCGATCCGCGCCGACCCGTCGCTACGCCATCTGCCGGTGGTGGTGTTCAGCACCTCCAGGCAAGACAGCGACATCCTCGGCAGCTACCAGGCCGGTGCCAATTCGTACATCATCAAGCCCACGAGCTTCACCGAGCTCACCCGCATCGCGCGCGAGTTGGGCGCCTACTGGCTCGGCACGGTGTCCCTGCCAACAGGTCCGCGCAGCAGGCGCTGAATCGAAACCCGGCGCCGCCGTGGCGCGCATTGTTCAGCAACGCTAGCGCCGATACTCATCCGCGCGCCACTGTGCGGACGCATTGTCGAGCACGCTGTTGACGTAGGTGTGGCCGTTTTCGCTGCCGAAACGCTTGCAGACCTCGATCGCCTCGTTGAGCACGACCCGATACGGCACATCGATACGGTGCAGCAATTCGAAGGCGGCGATGCGCAGCACCGCGCGCTCGATCGGATCGACCTCGTCGACTTCACGGTCGAGGAAATCGCGCAGCCGGGTATCGATCGTGGCGCGCTCGCGCTCGACGCCGAGCACCAGGTCGCGGAAATACTCGATATCGGCGATCTCCATTTCCTGCTCGTGCTCGAACTGTGCGACCACGCGCGCCATCGGCGTTGCCGAGACCTGCCACGCATACACCGCCTGCAGCGCGCGCCGGCGGGCGCGCGAACGTGCAGCGAGGTCGACACCGGATTTGCCCTGTCGCGAAGCGCCCATGATCGTGTCCTTCAGACCGCAGCGGCGCGCAGGATGCCGAGCATCTCGAGCGCGGCTTCCGCCGCTTCGGCGCCCTTGTTGCCCTCGCCGCCACCAGCGCGGGCCAGGGCCTGTTCTTCGTCGTGACAGGCCAGCACGCCGTTGGCGACCGGAATGCCCCGATCCAGCGCCACCTGCATCAGGCCGCGCGCGGACTCATTGACGATCACCTCGTAGTGCGAGGTCTCGCCGCGGATCACGCAGCCCAGCGCCACGATCGCCTGCCAGTTTCCCGCAGCCGCGATCCGCTGTGCCGCCTGCGGCAGCTCCCAGGCGCCCGGCACCTGCAGCAACAGTATGTTGGCCGGATCGATCCCATGGCCGGTCAGTACACCCAGCGCGCCGTCGACGAGGCGCTCGACGATCGCGGCGTTGAAGGTCGAGGCGATCACCGCCACCCGCGCATCCGGCACCTCGGCTGCCTGCAGTTGTGCCACGCCGTGCCGCTCGGCGTTCGGGCGCGCCGCGCCGGCTCGGGTCTGGTGGTGCTTGCGGGTGTGCATGCGGTGTTCCGGCGCGATGGGCGCCGGATCGCTACCGGCAGCTCAATGGGGTGGATCGCGCGCAAGGTTCCGATGCGCCGACCCGAACCGGGACCACGCGCCAAGCCACCCTACGGCGAGACGTACTCTACCACTTCGATCCCGAACCCCGAGAGGCCGGGGAACTTGCGCGGCGTGCCCAGCACGCGGATCCGGCCCAGACCCAAGTCGCTGAGGATCTGCGCGCCGAGCCCGTTGCGGCGCCAATCGCTCCACGGTTTGGCGTCCGCGCGCCGCGGCGCTGTGTCTTCGAGGCGATCGAGCAGCGCGCTGCTGTCGTCGGCTTCGGCGAGCACCACCACCACACCGCAGCCGGCCGCCGCGATCGCGGCCAGTGCGCGGTGCACCGACATGCTCAAGCCCGCACCGGTCAGGTGCAGCACGTCGGTCAAGGCGTCCTTCACGTGGACCCGCACCAGTGGCGCTTGCGTCGCCGCGAGATCACCGCGGACCATGGCGAAGTGCAGTTCGCGATCGATCGCGCTGCGGTAGGCGAGCAGGCGGAACGCTCCGTGCTCGGTCTCGACCGCGCGCTCGAACACGCGGGTTACGGTTTTCTCGGTTTCGAAGCGGTGGCGGATCAAGTCGGCGATGGTGCCGATCTTCAGGCCATGGCGCTGCGCAAAAGCCTCCAGCTGCGGCCGTCGCGCCATGCTGCCGTCCTCGTCGAGCACCTCGACCAGCACGCCTGCAGGCTCCAGCCCCGCCAGCAGCGCCAGATCGCTGGCAGCCTCCGTATGCCCCGCGCGCATCAGCACGCCGCCGGGGCTTGCCATCAGCGGAAAGATATGGCCGGGCTGGGTCAGGTCAGCAGCGCGCGCATCGGGCTGCACCGCCGTGCGGATGGTGTGCGCGCGATCGTAGGCGCTGATGCCGGTGGTCACGCCTTGCGCGGCCTCGATCGAGACGGTGAAGTTGGTGTGGTGCGGCGAGGTGTTGTCGGTGACCATCGGCGCCAGAGCGAGCTGGCGGCAACGCTCACGGGTCAGCGACAGGCACACCAGTCCGCGCGCCTCGCGGACCATGAAGTTGATGTCCTGCGGCCGCACCAGCGATGCGGCCATGATCAGGTCGCCTTCGTTCTCGCGGTCTTCGTCGTCGAGTACCACCACCATGCGGCCGGCGCGGACTTCATCGAGCAGTTCGGGGATCGTATGGAAAGCCATGGGTGTCGACGATTCCTATGCAGAGCCTGCGCCCGCGTCGCGGGCCGCGAGCAGACGTTCGACATAGCGCGCGAGCAAGTCGACCTCCAGATTCACCGGATCGCCGACAGCGCGCTCGCGGAACGTGGTCACCGCCACCGTGTGCGGGATCAGGGCCACATCGAAGGTGTCGTGCGCGACCGCGTTCACCGTCAAGCTCACGCCATCGATGGTGATCGAGCCTTTCTGCGCGATGTAGCGCGTCAGCGCCGCTGGCGCTTGGAACACCCAGCGCTGCGCACGGCCATCCGGCTGCACCGACACCACGCGGCCCACGCCATCGACATGCCCGCTGACCAGATGGCCACCGAGGCGATCGGACAGTCGCAATGCTTTCTCGAGGTTCACCGCATCGCCCAGGCGACGCGCGCCGAGGCTGGTGCACGCCAGCGTTTCGGTCGATACATCGGCCGCAAAGCGCTCCCCAGCGAGCTCGACCACGGTCAGGCAGACGCCGCTCACGCAGATACTGTCGCCGATCCGCGCCTCATCGAGGCCGAGACCGGGTGCTGCAACCTCAAGCCGGATGTCGCCGCCGCGCGGGGCGAGGGCATGGATGCTGCCGGTGGTCTGGACGATGCCGGTGAACATGTGCGGGAGCGCTACGTTAATCCGTCATTGTATCGCCGCAGCATCGGTACCATGAGAAAACCGCGCGAACATCGCGCGAAGCGCGTCGATCAGGCGGCGGGTCGCAGCAACAGCCGCAAGTCCTCGCCGACCAGCTGCTGGTCGAGCAGACGCCAGCGCGTGCGGTCGGCCAGTGCGCGCAGGGGCGGCAGCTGCAGCAGCGGGCGTCCGCTGTCGCCGATCAGGCTTGGGTTCACATACAGCAGCAGCTCGTCGACCAGGCCGGCGTGGACCAGAGCACCGGCAAGCGTCGCACCAGCCTCGACATGCAGCTCGTTGACGCAGCGCTCGGCCAGCTCGGCGAGCACCACGGCAAGACCGAGCCCGGTCGCGTGATGCGGGCAGCTCATCACCTGCGCGGCATCGAGGTGGCGCTGGCCGGCGACCGCTTCGGGCGCGCACACCACCACGGTCGGCGCCTGCGCGTCCAGAATGCGCGCGCTGGCGGGAATCCGCAGCTGCGAGTCCAGCACCACCCGCAGTGGTGGCACGAACTCCGTGCCGTCGTCGAAGCGCACGGTCAGCTGCGGATCGTCGGCCAGCACGCTGCCGATGCCGGTCATGATCGCGCCGCTGCGCGCGCGCCAGCGCATGTTGTCCGCGCGCGCAGCGGGACCGGTGATCCACTGGCTGCGGCCATCGGCCAATCCGGTGCGACCATCGAGGCTGAGTGCGAGCTTCAAGCGCAGCCACGGTCGACCATCGCCGACGCGACGCAAGAATCCACGATTGAGCTCGCGCACCGGCGCCTCCAGCAGGCCGGTATCGACCGCGATTGCGGCCTCGCGCAGGCGCGCAAGGCCGCGGCCATTCACCGCCGGGAACGGATCGCCGACCGCTGCCACCACCCGCGACACGCCGGCGGCGATCAGCGCATCCGCGCACGGTGGCGTGCGGCCGTGGTGCGCGCAGGGTTCGAGCGTGACGTAGGCGGTCGCACCGCGCGCAGCACTGCCGGCCTCGCGCAACGCGTGCACTTCGGCGTGCGGCTCGCCGGCGCGCTGGTGGAATCCGCTGCCGACGACCTGCCCGCCGTGCGCCAGCACGCAGCCGACGCGCGGATTCGGATGGGTGGTGAAAAGCCCTTTTTCGGCAAGCCGCAAGGCGTGCGCCATGTGGGCATGGTCGATGGCGCTGAAGGTGCTCACCGCGCTGGCTCCAGCGGCGCCAGATCAATCGCCATCAGGCTCACCGGATGCGCATCGAGCAGGCGCTCGCCGAGCCGCTGCCATCCGAGGCGCTGGTAGAAATCCAGATGCTCCGGGGTGAACAGATACAGGCGCGGCACGCCCAGCTCACGGGCCAGATTCTGCGCGGCGCCGACCAGTCCGGCACCGAGCCCGCGGCCGCGCGCGGGCGGTGCGACGAACAGGTTGGCAAGCCATGGCGACAGATCGCGGAACTGGCTGGCGTCGTCGTCGAGCAGGCTGACCGATCCGAGCAGCGCGTCATCGTCGAGCAACACCAGAGTGGTCGGGATCGTGCGCCGCGTGGCATGCCCGGTCAGCTCGCGCTCGGCGTCACCGTGCGACCAGTCGCGCATCAGCGCGCCCCATTCGCGATGGTGCCAGCGCGCGAGGGTCAGCGCGTGCTGCGGATGATCGGCGAGGAAATCGATGCGCATGATGGGCGAGCGAGCGGTGGCGGGATGTCGCTGGATGCAAGAAGACAGCAGCGCGGATCGCCGAAGTTCCAACGCGCAGCGCGGTCGTGAAGCTAGCGACGCCCCTTGCGCGGCTCGGTCTCTTCATCGGTCAACAGCGACATCTGCTTGCCTTCGAGCACCGGAATATCGCGCTCCAGCCGCTCGACTTCCTCACGGAACGCCTGCACGTCCTCGAAGCGACGGTACACCGAGGCAAACCGCACATACGCGACCTGATCGACGGCCTTGAGCTCGGCCATCACCCATTCGCCGACGCGCCGCGCAGCCAGCTCGCGCTCGCCCGAGGTGCGCAGCTTGCGCACGATGCGCTCGACGATGCCGTCGATGGTGTCGGCCGCCACCACCCGCTTCTGCAGCGAGCGCTCCAGCCCGCCGCGCAGTTTGCGCTCGTCGAAGGCCTCGCGACGTCCATCGTGCTTGACGATCGCCGGCAGCTTCAACTCCGCGGTCTCGAAGGTATTGAAACGCTCGCTGCACGCCTCGCACTCGCGCCGACGACGCACGGTCAGCCCGTCCTCGCTGACCCGCGAGTCGATCACCCGGGTGTCTTCGTGATGGCAGAAGGGGCAGTGCATGCGGGGTCAGTGGAGCGGCGAATGGCAAATGGCAAATGGCAAATGGGCGCTGTGCTGACGGGCGATGACGCGGCACACCGCGTCGATCGCACCGTCGCAATCGCAGCGAGTCCCCGCTTTTCCCATTCGCCATTCGCGATTGGCCATGTGCTGCTTCATCCGTACACCGGAAACCGCCCACACTGCTCCGTGACCAGATCGCGCACCCGCGCAAGCACCGACGCATCGGCGGGTGCGTCGAGCACGTCGGCGATCCAGCCGCTGAGCGCGATGGTGTCGGCTTGAAGATAGCCGCGGGTGGTGATCGCGGGGGTGCCCAGGCGCAGCCCGGAGGTAACGAACGGCGAGCGTGGATCGTTGGGCACGGCGTTCTTGTTGACCGTGATGTGCGCCTCGCCGAGCGCGGCTTCTGCATCCTTGCCGGTGACGTCGCGGCCGATCATGTCGACCAGCATCAAATGGTTTTTGGTGCCGCCGGAGACGATCCGGTAGCCGCGCGCGCTGAGCGTATCGGCCATCGCCTGCGCGTTCTTGACGACTTGTTGCTGGTAGGCGGTAAATGCGGGCTCCAGGGCTTCCTTGAAGGCCACCGCCTTGGCCGCGATCACGTGCATCAGCGGGCCGCCCTGGGTGCCGGGGAACACCATCGACTGCAGCTTCTTCTCGATCTCGGGATTGGCGCGCGCCAGGATGATGCCGCCGCGCGGGCCGCGCAGGGTCTTGTGGGTGGTGGAGGTGACCACATCGGCATGCGGCACGGGGTTTGGGTACACGCCGGTGGCGCACAGGCCCGCGACATGCGCCATGTCGACCACGAAATACGCATCGACCGCCTTCGCGATCGCGGCCATGCGTGCCCAGTCGATGATCTGCGAATAGGCGCTGAATCCGCCGATCAGCATCTTCGGCTTGTGCTCGAGCGCGAGGCGCTCGATCTCGGCGTAGTCGATCAGCCCGCTGACCGGGTCGATGCCGTACTGCACGGCATGGAATATCTTGCCGCTGAAGTTGACCTTGGCGCCGTGGGTCAGGTGCCCGCCGTGGGCGAGACTCATGCCGAGGATGGTGTCGCCGGGCTTGAGCAGGGCGAGGAACACCGCCGCATTGGCCTGCGAGCCGGAGTGCGGCTGCACGTTGGCGTAGTCGGCACCGAACAACTGCTTCGCACGCTCGATGGCCAGACGCTCGGCGATATCGACGTATTCGCAGCCGCCGTAATAGCGCTTGCCCGGATAGCCTTCGGCGTACTTGTTGGTCAGCACCGAGCCTTGCGCTTCGAGCACGCGCGGCGAGGCATAGTTCTCCGAAGCGATCAGCTCGACGTGATCCTCCTGGCGCTGGCGTTCGGCCGCCATCGCGGCACCCAATTCGGGGTCGTAGTCGGCAATGTGCATGGTGGACGGAAACATCAGGACTCCAAGGGCTGAGGGTTGCCGGTATCGGCAACCGCAATCTGTTGCGATGATAGCCGCCCCACCCCATGCTGGCCATGCGCCACGGCGCCACGCCCCCATCCGTTCATGAACCGCCCTCGCCCACCGCAAAGCCCGCTTGCGACCCTGCTGGCCCAGGCGGGGCAGCAGATGGCGCGCGGCGATGCCGCTGGCGCCCGCGCGATGCTCAAGGGCGTGCTGGAGCACAGCCCGGAACAGCCCGACGCCCTGTTCCAGCTGGCTTGGCTGGATGTGAGCGCCAACCGCCCGCAGGCGGCCGTGGGGGTACTGGAACGCTGCGTGAAGGCGCGACCGGGGTGGGCCGAGGCCTGGACCCGCCTCGGCCAGCTGCGCCTGATGCTCGACGCCAATGCCGCGGCAGTGGCGGCTTTCGAGCAGGCCAGCGCGCTCGCACCCAACGATCCGGCAGGATTCGAAGGACTGGCCGAGGCACTCAGGCGGGTGGGACAGGACTTTGCCGCCCTGCTGCGCGCGCGCTCCCGGCTCGCGCAGCTGCAGCCGCGCGAGGTCGAACACCGCCTGCGGCTGGGCCACCTGCTGACCAGCGGCGATCTGGCGGAGGCCGCGCATGCGGCCTATCGCGACGCGCAGGCAGTGGATCCCGGAAATCTGGTCGCACGCTGGGCACTGTTCCAGAACCCCGCACACGCGGTGTTCGCCGACGAGGCCGCGCAGGATGCGTACGCCGCGCGCTGGTCGCAGGGGCTGGCCGAATTCGAGGCGCTCGACCCGGCCACCCGCAGTCCCGGCGAGATCGGACGCGCGATCCTCACCGCCACCGATTTCGCCCTGCACTACCAGCCGGGTCCGCTGCGCGCCGAACGCAGCCGCTATGCCGATGCGCTTTCCCGACTGGCGCATGCGGCGATCCCGGCACCGGTGCCACAGGCACGCCCGCCGGGCGCGCGGCGGCGGATTGCGCTGGTCTCGGCATTCTTCCGCCGCCACTCGGTCACCAAGGTGCTCGGCGGATTGATCGATGGGCTCGATGCCGAGCGCTTTGAAGTCGGCATCTTCCACCTCGACCCGCGACGCGATCCGTTGAGCGAGCACTACGCCGACACCGCCGCGCACTATGCGACCCTGCCGCAGCGCCCGCGCGCGGCGTTGGACGCCATCGCGCAGTTCGCGCCCGATGTGCTGGTGTACCTCGATATCGGCATGGATCCGCTA
>JBBSDI010000111.1:0-10115 GCA_038249585.1 Lysobacterales bacterium
CGACAACCGGCCGGTGCTGATCGAACTGGCGGGCAACGATCGCAACCTGCTCACCTGCGACAACCCCGACTGCAGCGGCGCTGCGCGCGCGATGCTGCCCAATCCATTCGATGTGGTCAGCCGGCTTGCGCTGCGCGGCGGCAACCTGCCGGTGTTCTCCAGCGGCACGCTCAACGTCGGCGGCTTCTGGTCGTGTGGCGATGCGGCCTGCAGCGCCCCCGGACAAACCATCACGATCCGCGACAACGGCAGCAACCAGCGTGGCTTCAGCGGCCCCTTGGCGCTCAACGCCAGCGGTCAACCCGTATTGGTGTTCGGCGAACAGGAGTTGGCCGATGTCTGGCTCAGCGTCCCGTTGCCGGATGCCGTGTTCGCCAACGGCTTCGAATAGCCGGCCGATGGAACCTCAGCGGTTGCTGGCGGCTACTGGCGCGGACCGCGCAGATTCGATGGCGTGTCGCTTTCGGTGCTGCGCCAAGGGTTGATGTCCAGCCCGCCGCGCCGCGTGTAGCGCGCATAAACGCTGAGTTTGCGTGGCGCGCAGCGCGCCATCACGTCGCAGAAGATGCGCTCGACACAGTGCTCGTGGAAGTCGCTGTGGTTGCGGAACGACACCAGATAGCGCAGCAATCCGGCGCGATCGATGCGCGGGCCCGCATAGCGCAGCTGCACGCTGGCCCAGTCCGGTTGGCCGGTCACCGGGCAGTTCGATTTGAGCAGCTGCGAGACCAGGGTCTCGCCGATCGGCACGGTGCTGTCGGCCGCGAGCAGTTCCGGCCGCGGCGGGCCGTAATCGTCGAAATCGAGTTCCAGCCCGTCGATCGCGGTGCCATCAAGCTCGGATAGTGCGTGGCCGGTGAGCGCTGCCGGCGCACGCAGCGCCACGCCAACGGGCGCGCCGGCAGCGCTCGACAGATCGGCCGCGATGCGCGCACCAAGCGCGGCAATCGAGCCGATGCGCTCGAGCGTGAATCCGTTCAGGTACAGCTTGAGCGACTTCGATTCGATCAGGTTTGGCGACTCGCACGGCACGCGGAACTCGCCGACGCCCACCTGCGGCTTGCCGCGACTGTCCAGCCACGACAGCTCGTAGGCGTTCCAGACGTCGACACCGGCGAACGGCAGGGCCCCGGCCAGACCGAGCGCTGCACGCTGCGGCTGCCGCGCGATCGGCAGCAGGACCGCCGGGTCGTAGCGGGTGGGGTATGCGACGGGTCGTCCAAGACTCGAATCGGCTGCTGTGCTCATCGGAGCATTGTAGACGCGCGCGGCAGCGGCGACGAAACGCGGCAACTGCCGCAGACTCCTGCCACGCCGGCGTCGGCAAGGCATGCGTGGCGCGTTCCGGATGCCGCCGATTGCCGACGGTTCCGCGATCAGCCGCCAGAGCTTCGTTGCGCGCAGCCGCGAGCGAGCGCGCTCATCCGGGCGCCGGCACCGGGTGGCCATCCACCTCGGTGAACACGACGCTGACCGTGTCGCTCATCGCCCCCTTGCGCGCAGCCCCAGAGGCGGCGCTGCGGTAGCAACCGTGCAACGACCGTCGTTGGCGATGAAGGCACGATAGCCACGAACCGGCGCAAGCTCGCGCCAGCCGCCAGGCGGCGGCATGGCGCGCAGCGGCGCGGCACCGTCCGGCTCGGCGAGCAGCAGCCGGCAACCCTCCTCGTCGGTGAGTTCGTCGATCAAGTCCTCCGACTGCGGCTCTCGCGGCGTTCCCGGCATGGACAGCCGCTCCACCTCGGCATCGAGATAGAACGACAGGCCGTAGCGTGGCGCGGTGTCGACGAAGGCGATCTCCCGAAGCCCGTGCAGTTCGAGCGTGGCGATCGCCGCTGCGAGCGCACGGTCGTCCTCCGGGCGATCCAGCGCAACCGCGCCCAAGCGCAGCCCGAGCAGCAGCAGGCACCACGCCGCCAGCGCAAACAGCGCTGTGCGCGCGAACATCCGTTCGCCGAGCAGGCGCGAAACCGCGAAGGCCAGCGGCTGGAACAGCGGCAACAGGTACAGCGGCAGCCGCGACTTCGCCAGCACGAAAACCGCCAGCGGCACGCCGATCCACAGCAGCAGGCGGCGCGCCGCCGGATCGGTCCAGATTGCCGCCAGTGCGACCCGCGGTATGCGCAGCGTACGCCACGCAGCGCGCAGCAGCAGCGGCGTCCACGGCAGCGTGCCGAGCAACAGGGTCGGGCCGTAGACGGTCAGCGGTGCGTACCAGTGCGCATTGCGATGACTGGCGCTACTCGCGGCGCGCTGCCAGACCTCCTCGACAAAGAAATACCGCAGCAGCTCCGGTTGGTCGTAGATGACCTTGACGTACCATGCGAAGGCCACGACCGCGGCTACGGCGAGCGGCGCTGCGGCGAGATAGGTTGCACGCAGCGGGCGCTGCGCACGCTCGGTGATAGCGAACGCGAACAATCCAGCCAGCGGCAGCAGGGCCGGCGGGCCCTTGGCGAGGAAGGCGAGTGCGGCGCCGATCCACAGCAGCCAGCGTCCGAACGCGCGCTCGCGCGGCGCGTCGGACACACCGGCGGCGATGAAGCCGTAGGCGTACAGCGCGACCATCGCCGCCAGCAGGGTGTCGGTGGTCACCACGTTGGCGGCCATGAATGGCAGCAGGAAGCCGGCATACACCAGCGCCGGCAGCCACGGCCTGCGCGGCTCGAGGTGGCGCGCGGTGGCGTACACCAGCAGCACCGTCGCCAGCCACGCCAGCGCATTGGGCAGCCGCGCGGCCCACTCGGAGCGGCCGAAGGTGCCGAGACTCGCCGCCAGCGCCCAGTAGGTCAGCGGCGGCTTGGTGTAGTGCGCGACCTCGTGGTGCAGGCGCGGATGGATGAAATCACCGCTGTCGAGCATCTGCAGCGCGACGTCGACATAGCGGCCCTCATCGGGCGACCACAGGCCGCGCGCGCCCTGACCGGCGAGCGCCAGCAGCAGCAGCGCAGCCATGGCCGCGAATGCGCGCGGTATCAGCGCGACCATGCGCATACGCCCCGCCGCCCGCTCTGCTATTGCCATGCCGCCGATCCGATCCGCTCCGGTGGAGGGTGCGCGCTGGCGCGTTGCGCGGAGGTTAAGCTACGCCCGGATCAGTGGCCGCTCGGTGTCGCGTTCACGGCCGATGCGCGCGCGCGAGATACTGCTCGCTTTGCATCTCGATCAGCCGCGATGCGGTGCGCTCGAACTCACGCTGCAAGCGGCTGCCCGCGTACAGCGCCGTCGGCGGCACGGCGGCCGAGACCACCAGATTGACGCAGCGGTCGTAGAACTCGTCGATCAGGTGCACGAAGCGGCGCGCGGCATCGTCGTTGCCACCATCGAAGTGCGGCACGCCCGACAGCAGCACCGTGTGGTGGCTGCGCGCGATCTCGATGTAGTCGGCCACCGCGCGCGGTCCTTCGCACAAAGCCGCGAAATCGAACCACGCAATGGCGTCGGCGCGACCGCGCAGCGGGATCGAACGCGCGTTGATCGTGACTTCGGTCGCAGCGCTACGACTGCTCGGCAGCAGTCGCTCGAACATCGCTGCCAGCGCTGCGTCCGCGGCTGCATCGGCGGGCGTGAGGTACACCGGCGCACTGGTCAGGGTGCGCAACCGGTAGTCGTGCGGCGAGCGCAGCGCGTGCACCTCGCAGTTACGCTCGATGCGCGCGATCGCGGGCAGGAACCTGGCGCGCTGCAAGCCGTCGCGGTACAGCTCGGACGGCGGGATGTTGGAGGTGGTGACCAGGGTCACGCCGGCGCGACGCAGATGGCGCAGCAACTCGCCGAGGATCATCGCATCGCCGATATCGTTGACGAAGAACTCGTCGAGGCACAACAGCGGGTGTTCGGCAAAGCGCCGCGCGACTTCGACCAGCGGATCGGCCTGCTGGCCGATCTGCGCCAGCACGGTGTGCACGCGACCCATGAAACGATGAAAGTGCAGGCGCTGGCGCAGGCCTTCGGGCAGGCTGTCGTGCAGCAGGTCGATCAGGAAGGTCTTGCCGCGACCGACCCCGCCATGCAGATACAGTCCACGCACCTTAGCCCGGCGCCCGACCAGCGCGGCGAAGCGCTCGCCGAGGGTATCGATCTGCGCGTCGAGTATCTCGAGATGGATGCGGTCGAGCACTGGCAGTACGGCACGTTGCGCCGCATCGTCCTGCCAGCGTCCCGCGTCGACACCGGCGGCATAGTGCAGCGACGGCCGCAGCAAACCGGCGGCCGCAGGCGCGGTCACCGCCATCACGCGCCTGCGGGCGGCAGGAAGTCGCGCACCGCGTGCTTGACCGCGCCGCGCAGGTCGAGCAGCTTGCGATGGAAAAAATGCCCGGTCTGCGGCATCCGCACCAACAGCGGCGGATCGGCCGCATGGGCCACGAAGTCGAACACCGCTTGCGGCGAGACCACATCGTCGTCCTCGCCTTGCACGATCAGCCACGGGCACGGCGGCGGCGGCAGGGCCGCGAACAGCGGGTACTTGCCGATCGGCGGGGCGATGCTGATCAGGCATTTCGCCGGCAGGTGGCGCACCGCGCGTGCAGCGATCAGCGATCCGAACGAGAAACCGCATAGCCACAGCGCACTGCCCGGGCGCACCGCAGCCAGCCATTCACCGATCGCGATCAGGTCGAGGGTTTCACCGTCGCCATTGTCGTGCACGCCGGCGCTGGCCCCGACCCCGCGGAAATTGAAACGCACGGTGGCAAGGCCGAGCTCGCGCAGGCTGCGCTCGAGCATCGAGACGACCTTGTTGTGCATGGTGCCGCCCTGCAGCGGATCCGGATGGCAGATCACCGCCACCGCCGGCCGCGCATCGGCAGGTTCCGGCACGCCGCACAGCGCCTCGATCGCGCCGGCGGGGCCTGCGAGGGTGAGCGCGCCGGCGGTGTCTGGAAAGGCTGCCGGATTGGCGGGGGCGGATTGCATTCGCGCAGCATAGCCGAGGCCCATGGCAGCGCGCGCGGCTATGCTGGCGGCATGAACCATCTTGCCCACGCGTGGCTTGCCGGTGACGACGAGGCACTGCTGATCGGCAGCCTGCTCGGCGATTTCTGGCGCGGCGCGCCAGACCCGCAATGGCCGCCCGGCATTGCCGATGGCGTACGCCTGCATCGGCACGTGGATTCGTTCACCGACGCGCATCCGGCGGTGGTCGCGGCGCGCGCACTGTTCGAAGCGCCGTTCCGGCGCTACGCCGGAATCCTGATCGATGTGTGGTTCGACCACCTGCTCGCGGCCGACTTCGAGCGCCGCTGTGGCCGTCCGCTGGGCGAATTCGCCACACAAGTGTATGCCTGCCTGCGCAGCGCCGACCCTTGCCTTCCCGCCAGCTTCCATCTGTTTGCCGCGCGCGCCGCGCAGTACGACCTGCTGGTCGCGTATGCCGATCGCGAAGCGCTCGATGGGGTATTCGCGCGCCTGTCCGAGCGCCTGTCGCGTGCCAACCCGGTAGCGCACGCGGTGCCGGTGCTGGAGTCGCTCGCCGGACCGCTGGCGCGCAGCTTCGAAGCGCTGTGGCACGACCTGGCGCCGTTGCGTGGACGGCGCGTGCCGCCGCGCTAGCCCGACGGCAAGTGTCCAGGCTCGGATCTCAGGGTGCTGGCGGCGGCGCGTACAGGCCGATCACCAGCGGATCGTGGTCGGACGAGCGGAAGGGATCGGCGCGGAACAGCCCGCGGCGCCGCTCGCTCTTGAACTCGGTGTTGTAGTCGAACACGGTCAGCTCATCGGCATTGATGTGCCACTCGGCAGCACCCGCCACGCGCGGCGCCAGCGATGCCGATGCGAGGGCATGATCGAGTCGACCCGACATCGCATCGAACACGAAGCTGTAGGCGTTGTTGCCGGCGAACTGCGCGAGGCTGTCGACATAGCCGCGCTGGCGCAGCAGGCGCAGCGGGTCTTCCTCGGCGTAGGCATTCAGATCGCCCATGATCAGCACGTCGGTGCTGCCGCTGCCGGTGGGATCAGTGGCGAGCCAGTCCGACAGCTCGCGCGCAGCACCCACGCGAGCGGCGTTGAAGCAGGCCTGGCCGTCGCCGCGATCCTGCTCGGATGCCATCGCCTCGTCGCAGCCGCCCTTGGACTTGAAGTGGTTGGCTACCACGGTGACCGACGGGCCGCCGGCGAGCGGCGCAAAAGTCTGCGCCAGCGGAACCCGGTTCAATCGTGAGAAAGCGCTTTCGGCCAGATGCGCGGCAGCGCCCACTGCGGCTACCCGACGCTCGCGGTAGATCATGCCGACGGCAATGGAGTCGCCGCCGAGCGTCGGCACGCCCGGATCGACGAAGCGGTAGTCGCCCTCGGGCCGGAGTGCGGCATTGAGGGCCGCGACCAGTTGCGCGATCGCGCTGTGTTCGTCGTAGCCGTCGTTCTCGATCTCCATCAGTGCGGCGACATCGGGCTTGAGTGCGGCCAGCGCTGCCACCAGCTTTGCGCGCTGGCGGAGCATCTCGGCGCTGCTGCTGGCGCCGCGCGTGGTGGGAAATCCGTCGCCGCGGCCATCACCGTTGAACCAGTTGAGCAGATTGAACGAGGCCACCTGCATATCGCCGCCGATCGCGGGCGGGGCAGCTGGACGGGGTGCCTGCTCGACAGCCGCGGGTTCGGCAGTCAACTGCAGCCGCATGCGCCCTTGGCGTTCGTCGAGCACACCGACCAGCCCGGTAAGCGTCGTACCCGTGCGCCACGGCCGTGCCGCACCGACCGCAGGCCCCAGCCACCAGATCCGACGGGGATTCTCGACCTCGGTATTGTCGTCGATGCTGAGCATGGCGCGCGCGTTGGCGGCAGCCAGCTCGCGCGCCTGTGGGCCGGGCGCAAACTTCTCGGTCGGCTGGAACACACGACCGGCCAGCGATACCTGGATTCGTCCAAAGCGCAGCAGTTCATGGTTGCCGGTGACGTCAACCGGACCCGGCAGCGCGATCCGCATGCCTTCGTAGCGCTCCCAATCCGGCGGTGGCGCGGTCACCGCCAGCGCCTCGGGAGGGCCGGCGTCACCGCAGACAGTCAACTGGTTGAGCACGCCGATGCTGGTCAACCCCGGCCCGCCTTCTGCATCGGCCGCACCAGCTTCCACCACGCTGCCACGCACGCGCACGCGCATGCCGATCTTGACCTCGCGCGGCGGCGGGTCGCTGGCCACGAACAAGCCTTCGCTGGTGGCCTCATCCTGATCCCAGTCCGCGCGCGGCGTCTGGATGAAAAAGCCGCCCAGTCCACGCAGCTTGGCGCTGACCACGCCCTCGGTGTCGACCACCACGCCGTTGTAGCGGCTGCTGGGACCGCTGCCCTGGATTGCGTGAATCGAAGTGATTCGCGCGCCACACGCGAACGCCGGCAGCACCACGGGGTCGGTCCCGGAGCTGCCGGGTCCAGCGCCGCACGCGACAAGACTCCAGGCCACGGCCGCTATGGGCAGCACGCGGGCGATTGCGCCATGGATGGGCAAGCAAGAACGATTCATGGCACCGGCCCGAAAGCGAGACGATCCGGCTCGCGCCGACGGCGCGAGCGGGTATATCGAACGTCTATCGATACTTCGCGACCATGTACTCGACGGTGACCTTGACCTGCTCGTCGGTCAGGTCGCCACGGCCGCCCTTGGCCGGCATCACGCCGGCAACGCCCTGATAACCCTCGATCGCATGCTTGACGAGGATCTCAAGGCCCGTGGCGATGCGCGGTGCCCAGGATTCGCGGGTCGGCAGCGGTGCGCCACCGGCACCCGTGCCATGACAGGCGGTGCAGACATTCTGGTAAATCAACGCGCCGTCGAGGGCGCCGTCGAAGGCCACCGATGCCGCCAGCGCGGCCTTGGCGGCTTCCTGCGCGGCAACCAGCGCCGCGCGGCCGGTATCGCCCGAATACACGCCGCCGACCGGCGCGAGCCGCTGCTCGATCACCTGACTCTTGGCAGGATTGTCCAGGTGCAGACCCTGCACGTCGTAGATTTTCCATGCAACGACGATCAGCAACAGCGTGATCACGACCAGGCTGGCGATCACCTGGCTGAAATGCTTGAGGAAAACGATGTCGGTGTTCTGCACGGCTGCGTCCTGGGTCGCGGCGAGCGGGATCGGCCCGCGGCAGCCTCGAAGTATACCGGGCTCCGACGCGGCTTGTCGTCGCCGCGACACAGTCGGTGCATGATGGGCCGTCTTCAGGCCACGATCATGACCGGCACCGCCCGCGAACCCGCCTACGCCCGCATCGCCCGCGAGCTGACCACTGCCATCACCAGTGGTGCGGTTGGCGTCGGCGAACGCCTGCCGACCGAGGTCGAGATCGCGCAGCGCTACGCGGTCAGCCGCCATACCGCGCGCGAGGCGCTGCGGCGGATCGACGCGATGGGCCTGGTCGAGCGTCGCCAGGGTTCGGGCACGCGGGTCAAGGCGCAGCATCCGCCGGCGCGCTTCGACCGCGCGGTGCAGTCGATCGAGGACCTGCTCGACTACGGCAACAGCTCGCGGCTGGTAGTACTGCGAACCCGCCGTGTCGGCGCCAGCCGGCAGATCGCGCGACAACTGCAGCTCGCGCCCGCCACGCCGCTGATCCATATCAGCGCAGAACGCTTCCAGCAGCAGTGGCAGCAGCCGATCGCCTTGACCGAGGCATATGCGATCGTGCGCCGCGGTATCGACACCCGCGAGCTGCTCGATGTCCGGCTTGCGGTCTATGCGCTGCTGCGCCTGGTCGAACTCACCCACCTGGTGCGCGTCGAGCAGACTTTCAGCGCTGCGATCGCCAACGCCGTCCAGGCGCGCCGCCTGGGTGCCGCGCCCGCTGCGGCGGTGCTGATCGCGCATCGGCGCTACTTCGGCGCAGACGGCCAGCTGCTGCTGCTGGCGATCACTACCCATCGCGCCGACCGCTATGCCTACTCGAACGTGTTGAACCGGGTTTCGCGGATCGCCGACTGACAACGACATCAGCGAGCGGATCGATGCAGCAACCCAGTCGCAGCTTGATCGAATTCTCTGCTGCCGCAGATGAGCCGGGCTGGTTGGCGGTCAATGACGATGTGATGGGCGGACGATCGCACGGCAATGCGCGGATCGTCGACGGGCAGCTGCACTTTTCCGGCACGCTGTCGCTGGACAATGGGGGTGGCTTCGCCTCGGTACGCACGCAAGGCAGACGCTTGGATCTGCGCGATGCCAGTGCGATGCTGTTGCAGGTCAGGGGTGACGGTCGCCGCTACCAGCTGCGGGTGGCTACCGCTGCGCGGTTCCGCGGCACGCCGGTGTGGTACGGCGCCACGTTTGCGACCGTCGCCGGCCAATGGACGCTGGTGAGCATGCCCCTGGCTTCGCTCGCGCCGCGCTATCGCGGCGCGCTGTTGGCCGGCCCAGCATTGGATCTGTCCGCGATCGAGCAGATCGGGCTGCTGATCGGCGACCAGCAGGCGGGGCCGTTCGCGCTGGCCGTGGAATCCATCCGGGTCGAATAGCGGCGGCGGGAAAACGTCGACGCCCGCACAAGGCGGGCGTCGACGGGTGACCCACGGGGGGCAATCGTGGGAGCGCGGGTCACCAGAACCGGTAGCGGAACTCCACGCCGTAGGTGCGCGGCACATTCATGTAGGCAGTCGCGATCCCCAGCCCCGCGATGTCGAAGCCGCCGGTGAAATACTCCTCGTCGCTCAAGTTCTTGCCCCACAGGGCGACCATCCATTTGCCGCCGGCAGCCTCGTAGGTGATGCGTGCATCGACCAGGGTGTATGCCTTGGTCTGGATGATCGTGGAATTCGCGAGGTTCTGGAAATGATCATCCGTGTGATGCGCCTGCGCGCCGAACAGCAGATCGCCGTTGGCCAGCGGCACGCTGTACTGGGTGCCGACGGTCCAGGTGATCGCGGGCGCCTGCTTGAGATCCTTGCCCTCGAAGGTCGCCCGGTTGGCAGCCGAAAATCCCCGGTATTCGCCATCGATGGTGCCTACGGCAAGATTCGCCTGCCAGCTGTCGCTGAGCGCTGCCAACGCCTCCAGCTCGAAGCCCTGGATCAGGGTGTCGGTGGCATTGGTGAGCACGAAGGCACCGGTGGGATCGATCGCGGTCAACTGCAGGTCGTCGTACTCGTTGCGGTAGTAGTTCGCGTTCAGGCGCAGGCGGCCGTCGGC
>JBBSDI010000112.1:0-10019 GCA_038249585.1 Lysobacterales bacterium
CTGACAGCCATCAATGCGCCTTTCCAGCCGCCGCCCAGAATGATGCCTGTCACATCAACCCATCCGCTCGCACGCACGGCACGCGCCAAAAACAGCGCGCCCGCGACCGGCATATCCAGGTGCGCCGCGCACCGCATTACCGCGGTCGCGCGCACGCTGCGCGCCGACGAACGCTCACCGACATTCAGGACTGTTCTCGGCATCTGCGACACCGTCGTGGTTATTGCATCTCCCGCCGGCCATCCCGCCGGCGAGTCAGGAGAAGCCATGAAGCCGATCACTCTCGATGCCGCTGCCTCTGTCGACACCCTGCGATTCCGCCGCAGCGCACGCGCACCCTGCCGCGCACCCATGTGCGGGTCTCGGTACAGGTGCACACCCTCGTCAGTACCGACGACCAGGACCACGACGCGCTGATGAGCCGGGTGCGCGCGGCGCTGGCGCGCTTCATCGACACCACCTGGACGGTCAGCGTCACCCGCCGGGCCGACGACACCGGCTTCGAGCGCGTCGAGCTGGTCGCCTCTTCGATGGTGCTGGCGCGCGAGAACTACAACCTGGACGAGCGCGCGCGGCGGGCGTCGGTGGAGGGTCTCGTGATCACCCAGCCAGGGGTGGACGCACGCCTGCCCGGCGCGCTGATCGCCGAGGCGACGATGGGCTTGCAGGAGTACCTGCTGGAACTGGCGCAGAAGCGTATCGAACGCTTCGACCAGGCGACCGGCCGCAGCTGGCGCATCGGCGACATCCAGTTCGGGCTGGATGGTGAAGGCGACGAAACCTCGGCCAAGCTCACGCGCCGCGAGACCGCACTGCTCGATGGCGCCTCTGACGAACTGCCGACCACCTCGGAGCGGCTGATGCTGGTCGCACAGGTGACGCTCAAGTCCAACGCAGCGTAGGTCGCGGCGCATACCCGTTCCCGGTGGCCGGCAGGGAGGCCGGCGCCGGGGGCGGTCCACCGAATTCTTTTACGACAGTTGCGGTGTCGCATTTGGTGGCGTATAAAGAGCGCCATGACCGATCCCGCCGACCGCCTGGGCCTCGAGCAGCTCGCCGAACGCAGCGGCGTGCCGCCGCGCACCGTGCGCTACTACATCCAGCGCGGCGTGGTCGATCGGCCGCAGGGCGAGCGACGCGGCGCTTACTACACGCCGCGCCACCTCGAACAGCTGCTGCGCATCCGGCGCTGGAGCGAGGCGGGGCTGTCGCTCGACGGGATCGCGCAACTGCTCGCCAACCCGTCCGATGCACCACCCGAGGTCGCGCGCGGCGGCCGGATCGCGGTGCGCACCCACGTCGGCATCGGCGCCGGGCTGGAACTGGTGATCGATCCCGAAACCGCGCGTCTTTCCACGGCCGAGGTGCGCCAACTGGCCGACGTTATCCAGACCGCGGTCAGGCGATTGCGCCGCCGCTGAACCAAGGAGACCCCCGATGTCCCGTGAAACCGTTCTGCGTAACCGCCGCCGCCAGCGCCCTTCGCTGGTCCTCGAATCGACGCGCTACGAGTGCAGCGTGCGCGGCCTGCTGGTCGAGGTGGTGGCCACCCAGCAGTACCGCAATCCGACGCCGGAACCGATCGAAGCGGTGTTCAATCTCGCCACGCCCACCGACGCGACGTTTCTCGGCTTGCGCGTGAAGCTCGATGGCCGCGAGCTCATCGGCACGGTGCAGGCCCAGCCGCAGGCGGCCAGCCGCTACGAAGCAGCGATCGCCGACGGCGATGGCGCGGTGCTGCTGGAGAATCCCGAGCCGGGTCAGTACGTGGTCAACGTGGGCAACCTGCTGCCGGAATCCGAAGCGCAGGTCGTGGTGCGCTATGCGCTGTGGCTGTCGCCGACCGCAGATGAGGTGCGCCTGCGCCTGCCGACCGTTCTCGCACCGCGCTACGGCACGCCGCTGGTCGTCCCACAGCAGCGGCACGCTACCGATCTCGCCGCGCGGCACGCGTTCTCCCTGCACGCCGTCGTCGAGGGCCCGCTGGCTCAGGCAAGCATCCGCTGCCCATCGCATGCGCTGGCCATCGAGCGCGGCATCGGCGGCATCGGACTGCGCATCGAGCGTGCCGAGATGGATCGCGACGTGGTGCTGTCGTTCGAAGGCGCCGGAATCGACAGCGCCACGCACATGGCCGCCGATGGCGAAGGCACTGCCGTGGTGATGTCGCTGCGGCTGCCGGCGCCCGCGCGGCCGCCGCGAGCGGCGGATATCGTGTTCCTGCTCGACGCCTCCGGCTCGATGGCCGGCGACTCGATCGCCCAGGCCGGCGCCGCGCTGGCCGAGATCGCCACCACCCTGCCGCAGCAGGATCGATTCCAGGTGCTGATGTTCGGCGGCAGCGTGCAGCCGATGCACAACGAATGGCAGGCAGCCAACGCGGCGGGCCGTGCGAACCTGCGTCGCCTCGCCCGCCGGCTGCATGCCAACCTCGGCGGAACGGATCTGGTGCCGGCACTGCAAGCCTGCATAGACCGCTTCGCAACACTACAGAATCGATCGGAGGCCGAGACCAGCACGCTGCGCGAGCGTGTGGTGTTCATCGTCAGCGACGGACAGGTCGATGACGCGCGCCTGCCAGCATTGGCCGCGCGCTTGCGCGAAGCCGGGATCCGCGTGTTCGCAGTGGCGGTGGGCGCGGCACCGGTGCGCCAGACCTTCGAGCCACTGTGCGAGGCCAGCGGCGGCGCCATCGAGGAAGCCTTCCCTGGCGAGGGCATGGCGGCCAAGGTCGTGCGCCACTTCAACCGCATCGGCGGTCCACGCTGGTCGGTGGCTGCGGTCGAATGGCAGGCCGGCATCGACTGGCGCGTGCTGCCCGACGGTGGCCATGGCGGCGACACGCTACGCCTGGCCGCCGGGCTTGTTTCGGCTCCCGTCGAATCGCCGCGCGTGCGCCTGTGCGATGACGAAGGGCGCGAAGTGGACCTCGTTCCGCAACTGTGTCGCTTCCCCGGCGATACGCTGCCGCGCATGGCCGGCCGCGACCGTTGGGCCGTCGAACGCGATGCCGACCGGCGCCTCGAGATCGCCCTGCGCTTCCAGTTGCTCACGCCCGAAACCGCCTGCATCGTGATCAGCGAGCGCGTCGAAGCGCAGCGCACCGATGGCGCGCCGCGGCTGGTCGCGCTGCCGCAGCAGCTGCCGTCGGGCTGGGGTGGCATGGGTCAAGTGGACGCTTGTTCGATCAGCCTGTCGGCCGGCCCGGATGTACCAGGCAACAGCGTGTGCGAGTCTTTCCATCCGCTGCCGTTCTACGCAATGCGCAGCGACGATGACGAAGCAGTTGACGAGACTTCGGACGATGCCCCGGATGCGTTCGAGATGCCGACGTTGCTGGAAATGGCGTTGGACTTCATCGAGGCCAATCCGCCACTGCAAGCGCGCCTGCGCACCGGGCTGGCTTCGGTCGACGAGGTACTGGAACTGCTGCCGTCGGAATGGCATGCGCCACTGTGCGCACTCGCGCAGGAGCGCGGCCTCGCTCCGCAGGGACTTGTCGTCGCACTCCTTCGCGAACTGTTCGATCGCGAGATCGCGGCAGGGGAACGCTCGCCGCCGCACGCGGCGACCGCCGGGATCCTGCAGGCGGCAGCGACGGTCTGGCCAGTTTCGCAGGAGGCGATCGATGCACTGTTCGGGCGCCTTGACATGGCCGCTGCAACAGCCTGAGCACGCGAACGAACCGGGACAACGAACCGGGACGGAAAACGAACCCCTACAGTCACGATCTGCCAGATGGGACGAGATGGTACGGGACACGAGACGGCACGATACCCACACGATGTCGCGCAGCAAGTTCGCGTCCCTTCAACATCAGCGGTAATCCAACCCGCGCATCGTTGTGGTCGCGCGAAGCGCGCCCCGACACCGCGAGTCGAAGTAGGAACGCGTCCGCAATGGGCGCGTATTTGCGCGAACTTTGCAAGACCGTCCCATCTGGCTGGGCCCTACGCCCCTGCCAGACCTACCTCTCCCACGACGCCCCCCGATCCACCAACCGATACCGCCGCACCGCCTCATCTGGCAACGACTGCGACAGCACGCCGTCGTCGGCCAACAAGCGCAAAGCACGCGCCGCCATCCAGTATCGATCCACTTCGAAGAATCGCCGCAGCGCCGCCCGCGCATCACTGCGCCCGAACCCGTCGGTGCCCAGCGTCGCGTAGCGTCGGCCGGCAGGTATGGCGGCGCGAATCGACTCTGGTACGGCACGCACGTAGTCGCTGGCAGCCAGCACCGGACCTTCGGTGGTGGCCAGCATCGCGGTGGCATGCGGTCGCGGGCCCGCGTCGTCGGTGAACAGCCGCCGCCGTTCCCAAGCCGCAAAATCCCGCGCCAGTTCCGACCACGAGGTGATGCTGAACACCGCCGCCTCGACGCCAAAGTCCGCCGCCAGCAATGCGCGCGCAGCCAGCGCCTCATGCAGGATCGCGCCGCTGGCCGCGAGCACGCAGCGCGCCTTGGGCGTTGCAACCAGCGGATCGAGCGCCAACCGGCGCATGCCGCGCACGATGTCCGCAGCATCGGCTGCCGGTACCGGCGCCTGCGCGTGGTTCTGGTTCATCACGGTGATGTAGTGGAACTCGTCGTGCTGCTCGACGAGCATGCGCTGCATGCCGTGTTCGATTATCACTGCCAGCTCGCCGGCGAAGGCCGGATCCCACGCGCGACAATTCGGCACCGTGGCGGCTACCACGTGGCTGCTGCCGTCCTGATGCTGCAGGCCTTCGCCGCCGAGCGTGGTGCGGCCCGAGGTGGCACCCAGCAGAAAGCCGCGCGCACGCTGGTCGGCTGCGGCCCAGATCAGATCGCCCACGCGCTGGAAGCCGAATATCGAGTAGTAGATATAGAACGGCAGCATCGGCAATCCGTGCGTGCTGTAACTGGTCGCCGCCGCCGTCCATGAGGCCATCGCGCCGGCCTCGGTGATGCCCTCCTCCAGGATCTGTCCGTCGCGCGCTTCCCGATAGGCCAGCATGCTGCCGGCGTCTTCGGGCTCGTACTGCTGACCGCCCGGCGCGTAGATGCCGACCTGGCGGAACAGGCTCGCCATGCCGAAGGTGCGCGCCTCGTCGGCCACGATCGGCACGATGCGCGGGCCCAGCACCGCGTCGCGCAGCAGGCCCGAGAGCATGCGCACGAAGGCCATGGTGGTGGACATCTCCTTGCCCTCGCCGGCCAGCGCGAAAGCACCCCACGCGGCGATCGCCGGCACGGCCAGCGGCGGACATTGCGCCGTGCGCTGCGGCAGGTAGCCGCCGAGAGCGGTGCGGCGCGCGTGCAAGTAGGTTGCCTCGGGCGAGTCTGCGGCCGGGCGGAAGTAGCGTTGCTGCGCGATGTCGTCGTCGGACAACGGCAGACGCAAGCGTTGCGCGAAACCGCGCAGGTCATCTGCATCGAGCTTTTTCTGTTGATGGGTGGTCATGCGGCCCTGCGCCACCGGACCCATGCCATAGCCCTTCTTGGTCTTGGCCAGGATCACCACCGGCGCGCCGCGATGATTTGCAGCAGCATGGAAGGCCGCGTGGATCTTGATCAGATCATGGCCGCCGCGGCGCAGCGCGTCGATCTCGTCGTCGGTCATCGCCGCGACCAGCGCGGCCAGCTCCGGGCTCTGGCCGAAGAAGCGTTCGCGATTGTAGGCGCCGTCGTTGGCCGAGAAGGTCTGGAACTGGCCGTCGACGGTGCGCGCGAATGCGCGCGCCAGCGCATGGGTACGATCGCGCGCGAACAGCGCGTCCCAGTCCGAACCCCAGACCAGTTTGATCACATGCCAACCAGCACCGGCAAACAGGGTCTCCAACTCGTCGATGATGCGGCCATTGCCGCGCACCGGCCCGTCGAGCCGTTGCAGGTTGCAGTTGACCACGAAGGTTAAATTGTCCAGACGCTCGCGCGCGGCGATCGACAACCCCGCAATCGACTCCGGCTCGTCCATCTCGCCATCGCCGAAGAAGCCCCATACGCGACGGCCCTCATCAGGCAACAGGCCGCGATGATCGAGGTAGCGGACGAAGCGCGCCTGGTAGATCGCAAAGATCGGCCCCAGTCCCATCGAGCCGGTCGGAAACTGCCAGAAATCGGGCATCAGCCACGGATGCGGATACGACGACAGTCCCCGGGCAGTGCCGGATTCCGCGGCCGCGATCTCCTGCCGATAGTGGTCGAGGTCGGCCTCGCTGAGCCGCCCTTCGACGAAGGCGCGCGCGTAGACACCGGGCGCCGAATGCGGCTGGAAGTAGACCAGATCGCCACCGAAACCCTCGCGCCGCGCGCGAAAGAAATGGTTGAAGCCAACCTCGAACAGGTCCGCAGCCGAGGCATAGGAGGCGATGTGCCCACCCAGCTCGCCATGCCGCGCGTTGGCGCGCACCACCATGGCCAGCGCGTTCCAGCGCATGATGGCCGCGAGCCGCTGCTCGATCTCCATCTGGCCGGGGAACGGTGGCTGGTCCTCCACCGCGATGGTGTTGACGTACGCGGTGTTGCGCGCTGGTTGCCACGCCAGAGCCTGACGACACGATTCGTCGTGCAGCGCATCGAGCAGGAAGCGCGCGCGCTCGGGACCGGCTTCGCGCACCAGCGCGTGCAGCGCTTCCAGCCATTCACGCGTCTCGTCCGGATCGGCGTCTTGAGGGAAGCGCGCTGCGTGGAGGATCGGGTCGTTGGGCGGTGGCAGGGGTCGGGACATGGCGCGGGTTCAGTGCGTCGAGGGCGACACCTTAGCCGGTCCGGCAGGCGAGGCGCTGTGGAGCCATGCAGCAGGACCGGCCGACCCGCACGCGCGTGAAAGTGATTCCGGTCTAGACCGTCCGCGCCATGCGGGAATTCAAGGGCCTGCGCCAGACGCAGCGGGCCAATCCACGCGACATCGCCCGGCACACGATGTCCCGGGCCGAGCAGGCGGCAACATGGAACTCGATGCGCTGCCGGGATTTTGGGCACGGTCGAAAACCTGATCGGGCTGCGCAGCGCCGAATCCGGGTTGATTGACCGTTGGCGCGGCCGGGCTCAGCATGTCGTTCAGGCCGAGCAGGCAAAGCTGCGAAGCAATCGATCCAACCCGATCCAAGATCAACATGAGCGATACGCCAGCACCCTACTTCGGCCGCCAGGCCGTGCTCGCCACCATGCACCAGAAGCAGGCCGCGATCGGTCCGGTGCTGCAAGATGCTCTGGGGCTTACGTTGCTGACCAGCCGCGACGTCGACACCGATCAACTGGGCACGTTTTCAGGCGAGATTCCGCGCCGCGGCAGCATGCGCGAGGTGGCAATCGCGAAAGCCCGCCTGGGCATGCAGGAGACCGGTCTGGCGCTGGGTCTGGCCAGCGAGGGCAGTTTCGGGCCGCATCCGTTCATACCATTCATGCCCGGCGGCGTTGAGTTGCTCACTTTCGTGGATGGCGAACGCGGCTTCGTGCTGCATGAGACGCTGGTGGTTGACGAGACCAATTTCGGCCATTGCGTCGTATCGCCGGCAGAAGCTTTCGACGATTTCCTGCATCGCGCCCGGTTTCCCAGCCATGCAATGATCGTTCGGCCCAATGCGCTTGCCCACGACGATACGCAGTCGCTCGCGCTGGTCAAGGGCATCACCGATCACGACACGATGGTGCAGGCGATTGCGGCTGCTTGCCGAGAATCCTCGGATCGCAAGGCACGCATCGAGAGCGACATGCGCGCGCACCTCAACCCGACCCGGATGCGCTCGTTGGCACAGCTTGCCAAACAGCTTGCCGTGCGCTTGAGCAGCCTGTGCCCAGCCTGCGCTTGCCCGGGCTGGGGCAAGGTAGACGTGGTCGATGGTTTGCCCTGCGAAGCCTGTGGCCTGCCAACCGCAATGGTCCTGCAGGAAGTTTTCGGCTGCCTGCGGTGTGCACATCGCGAAATCCGCGCGCGCAGCGATGGCCTCAAGCAAACCGGACCCGAGCATTGTCCATCCTGCAATCCCTGAATCCTTGGCGACCGATCACGCGCACCGCGTTTCGACCATTCGGATCTGCACCCTGCCGCGTCAGGACAGCGGCCGACTTTTAGCAGCCTCACCATCGGCACCAGCGACGGCCATCAACCGTTCGTGCTCGGCTGGCCGGCGCGCAAGCAAGTGCGGTGGCATACAGACCGGCGCGCACGGTTGCGGTTCAATGCGTTCACATGAAACTGAATTGGATACTGGGCGATGAACCCGGACCAGCGCCTCAAGCCGCATCGATTCAAGCCGTATCGATGGAACAGGAGCCCCACGTGATCGAGAACAAAGACAGCGTCAGTGCCGATGCGACGGCGATCAAGGCCGATGGCATGCACATGGCCGCGCACGGCCCATCCGGGGAAATCGCGCGCGCCAGCGCCATCCTGGCAACGCAGGGCGCAGCGCCCATGGATCAGCACCTGGGCGCGGCCGGCGCGGTGCAGGCGTGATACCGCCTGTGGGTTCACGCGACTTGCCGCGTGCTCGCGCGCAGCACGCAGCGCCGGCAAGCACGCTCCCACCAGAACTGCTCGCGCGCATCGACGCCTACTGGCGCGCTGCGAATTATATTTCGGTAGGGCAGATCTACCTCTACGACAACCCCCTGCTGCGGCGACCGCTGGCACTGGCCGACATCAAGCACATGCTGCTCGGGCACTGGGGCACGACGCCAGGACAGAACTTCATCTATGCGCACCTGAATCGGGTCATCAAACAATACGACCTCGACATGATCTATGTCTGTGGCCCCGGACACGGCGGGCCGGCAGTCGTCGGCAACACCTACCTCGAAGGCACCTACAGCGAAATCTATCCCGACATCAGTCAGGACGAGGCCGGTCTGCAAAAACTGTTTCGCCAGTTCTCGTTTCCCGGCGGCATCCCGAGCCACGCATCACCCGAATGCCCGGGCTCGATCCACGAAGGCGGCGAACTGGGCTATTCGCTCAGCCATGCCTTCGGTGCGGTGTTCGACAACCCCGAGCTGATCGTGGCCTGTGTGATCGGCGATGGCGAAGCCGAGACCGGGCCGCTGGCCACGTCGTGGCATTCCAACAAGTTTCTCGATCCCGTGACCGACGGTGCGGTGCTGCCGATCCTGCATCTGAACGGCTACAAGATCGCGAACCCGACAGTGCTCGCCCGCATCACCCGCCAAGAGCTGGAGCAGTTCCTGCGCGGCTGCGGATGGACGCCGCTGTTTGTCGAAGGCCATGAGCCTGCGTTGATGCACGAGGCCATGGCCACGGCGCTGGACGCCGCCATTGAGCAGATCCGCACCGCCCAGAACACCGCACGCGTCACCGGCAAGGCGGTGCGGCCGCGCTGGCCGATGATCGTGCTCGATTCGCCCAAGGGCTGGACGGGACCGGACGTGGTCGACGGCGTGCAGATCGAGGGCACGTTCCGCGCCCATCAGGTGCCGCTGAAGCGTTCGGCTACGGATCCGGGTCATCTTGGACTGCTCGAGGAGTGGCTCAAGAGCTACCGCGCCGAGGAACTGTTCGACGCGCAGGGCCGGCTGATCCCGGAGCTGGCCGAGCTCGCGCCCGAGGGTACGCGGCGAATGGGCGCCAATCCGCACGCCAACGGCGGCATGCTGCTGCGCGACCTGCGCCTTCCCGATTTCCGCGAATACGCCTGCGAGGTTCCGGTTCCCGGTGCGCCCGGTAGCGGGGACACTCGCGTGCTCGGGCCGTTCCTGCGCGACGTGGCGACGTTGAATGCCGATCAGCGCAACTTTCGCGTGTTTGGCGCTGACGTGACGATCTCCAACGGCCTCGGGGCGCTGTTCGAAACAACGATGCGGCAGTGGGAGGCGGCAATCGAGCCCAACGATGAGTTTCTGGCGCCGACCGGCCGCGTGATGGAGATGCTCAGCGAGCATCAGTGCGAGGGCTGGCTTGAAGGCTATCTGCTGACCGGACGCCACGGCATCTTCAACTGCTATGAAGCCTTCATCCACATCATCGACTCGATGTTCAACCAGCACGCCAAGTGGCTGACGGTGACGGCGCATATTCCTTGGCGTCGCAAGATCGC
>JBBSDI010000113.1:0-10010 GCA_038249585.1 Lysobacterales bacterium
TCGATCGCTGGCTGCTGTTCGCGCAGGGTCCCACCGTGGGCCCGGCCGTGCTGTATTGGCCGGCGCTGGCGGCCCTGCTGCTGGCAGCGGCGGGACTGTCGCGACTGCGGCGCACGCCGCTGCGCCTGCGCGACTGGCTGCTGTTGGGTCTGGGCTTTTCCACCTTCTCGTGGCCGGCTTTGCTGCTGGTGGTGCTGTGGTTGTTCGCACTCGATGCGCGCGCGCGGATGGCAATGCCTGAGCGTGCATGGGTGTTCAACCTGCTGCAACTGGCGTTGGCGGGCCTGACTGGCATCGCATTGCTCGCGCTGCTGTCGGCAGTGCCGCAAGGACTGCTGGGCATGCCCGACATGCAGGTCGAAGGCAACGGCTCGGACGCGAGCGCGCTGCGCTGGTTCGCCGATCGCAGCGAGTCGGGGATGCCGGTGGCGAGCGCGGTCAGCGTCTCGATCTGGTGGTACAAGTTCGCGATGCTGGCGTGGGCACTGTGGCTGGCCAGCGCCCTGATCGCGTGGCTGCGCTGGGCGTGGACGTGTTATGCCAACGGCGGCTGGTGGCGCGCGCTGCCGCGCAAGGCCGCAAAGCCTGCGCCGAGTACACCGCCGCCGCCAGAACCCGGCGACGATCCAGCATCGCGATGAGCACTGTGCGCGAGCATCTGCAGGACGCAGCCGCGCGGATCGCCGGCGACTCACCGCGTGCCGATGCCGAGCTGCTGCTGGCACATGCACGCGGCTGCGCGCGCAGTCGACTGCTGGTCGATGCCGATGACGCACTGCCTCCGGCCGTTGCGGCGCAATTGGAGAGTCTGGTCGAGCGCCGCATCGCCGGCGAACCGGTCGCGTATCTGATCGGACGCCGAGGATTCTGGACGCTCGATCTCGAGGTCACGCCGGCGGTGCTGATTCCCCGGCCGGAAACCGAGTTGCTGGTCGAGTTCGCGCTCGACCGCACACCACGCGACCGTGCAGCGACGGTGCTGGATTTGGGCACTGGCAGTGGCGCGATCGCGCTGGCGATCGCGAGCGAGCGGCCGCATTGCCACGTCGTGGCTGTAGATGCCAGCGAAGCGGCTCTGCAGGTGGCGCAGCGCAACGCGCAGCACCATGCGCTGCGCAACGTGCGCTTCGTGCACGGCAGCTGGTACCGCCCGTTGGCAGGCCAGCGTTTCGATCTGATCGTGAGCAACCCGCCGTACATCGCCGAGCACGATCCGCATCTGGGCGAGGGCGATCTGCGCTTCGAACCGCGCGCCGCGCTGGCCGCAGGGCACGACGGATTCGACGCCATCCGCACCATCGTCGACGGCGCCGAAGTGCATCTGCTGGCCGACGCGTGGCTGGCCATCGAGCACGGCTACGACCAATCGAGCAGCGTGTGTTCACTGCTGCGCGCGGCAGGTCTGCTCGAGGTCGCAGCACTGCGCGATCTGGCCGGCCATGAGCGCGTCAGCGTGGGGCGGGCGCCGGCCTGATTCGGTCACGCGCTTTGCGCGCTAACATGCGCGTCCCGTACTGCCGATCCTGCGCATGGCGCCCGAAGCACTGATCCAAGCGACCTACCGGATTGACGCGCAGCCCGACGAGGCCGAGCGCATCGCGCGCTTCATCGCCTACGAGCAGACCGTTGAGCTGCCGCAGGCGCAGGTCACCGACCGCCGCATCCTCGACGACATCGTCGGCACGGTTTTGTCGCTGGAACCGGCAGACGGCGGCTGTTTCCACGCGCGGATCGCGTTCAATGCGGCGCTCGCCGCCGGTCAGCTGAGCACGTTGATCAACCTGGTCTACGGCAACGTGTCGATGTATCCGGGCATTCGCCTGCAGGCCTTGCAGTTACCTGTCTCGCTGCTCGCGCGCTTCGAAGGCCCACGCTTTGGCGTCGCCGGCTTGCGCGCGCTGCTCGACGTGCATGATCGCCCGCTGCTCGCGACCGCGATCAAGCCCGTCGGTACGCCGGTCGAGCGGCTCGCGCAGCTGGCGCACGATTTCGCGCTCGGCGGCGGCGATATCGTCAAGGACGACCAGAATCTGGTCAGCGACGATTTCGACGCGTTTCGCTTTCGCATCGAAGCCTGCTCCAACGCGGTGCAGCGTGCCAACCGCAGCACGGGCGGCAATACGCTGTACTTCCCGCATCTGGCCGCCGCGCACGGCGAACTGCCGCGGTATGCCGAGTTCGTGCGCGGTATCGGCCTGCACGGCGCGCTCCTGTGCCCGCACATCATCGGCCACGACCATGCGCGCGATCTCGCCGCACGCTTCGACCTGGTCTACATGGCGCACCCGGCGCTGTCCGGCGCACTGACACAGGCCGGTGACAACGGTATCGAGTTCGGCCTCGCACTGGGCACCCTGCTGCGCCTCGGCGGCGCCGACATCAGCGTGTTCGTCGCCCCCGGCGGCCGCTTCCGCTTCAGCGATGCGCAGGCGCTGAGCTTGATGCAGGCGTGCCGCGAACCGCTGGGTAACCTCGCACCGGCATGGCCATGTCCCGCCGGCGGCATGGACTACGACCGCATCGCAGCACTCTGCGAGGTCTACGGCAACGACACCGTGCTGCTGGTCGGTGGCGCGCTGCTCGGGCACGACACCGACCTTGCGCGCGCAACCCGCGCGTATCTCGACAGGATTCGCAGCGCGATCGCCTGAGTATTCAGGAGCGATAGGCGAGTCTTGTGGGATCGAATCCGGGTCTCGAAGTGCGTTCGAAGCGGGGGAGTCAACGGCCGGCGCTGACAGAGCTTTCTCGCTGTGGGAGCTGCCAAGGCAGCGACTGTCGCGCTGTGGGAGCTGCCAAGGCAGCGACAGTCGCGCTGTGGGAGCTGCCATGGCAGCGACTGTAGCGCTGTGGGAGCTGCCATGGCAGCGACTGTAGCGACTGGCGCGTCTGCGACTTTCCAAACTGGCGCCAACAGTGGCGACCGGCAATTCCGCAGTCGCCGTCATGCCGGCTCCCACAACGAGGCTGTCGGTGTGCTCCAAGCCCTGTGCATTCAAAGCGCGAGTTTGAACGGATGACTTTGGCGGGCCCATCGCGCTGTGGGAGCTGCCATGGCAGCGACAGTCGCGCTGTGGGAGCTGCCATGGCAGCGACTGTGGCGATCGGCGCCTTTGCGACTTTCCAAACTGGCGCCGACAGTGGCGACCGGCAATTCCGCAGTCGCCGTCATGCCGGCTCCCACGGCAGCCACGTAGCCCTAAGCCGCGTCGCCCGTCGCGCGCCGCCGCTGTTGCGCTAGCTGCGGCCAGCGCGCAAGGATCGCGCTTCGGATACCGTTGGCATCCAGGCCGATCTCGCCGAGCAGTTCATCGCGGCTGGCGTGTTCGAGAAAGCGGTCGGGCAGGCCCAGGTGCATGATCGCGCACTCGACGCCGTGCGCGGCCAGTAGTTCGGCCACGCCGCTGCCGGCGCCACCGGCGACCGCGTTATCTTCGAGCGTGACCAGCATGTCGTGGCTGCGCGCGATCTCCAGCACCAGCGTTTCGTCGAGCGGCTTGATGAAGCGCATGTTGACCACGGTGGCGTCGAGTTCGTCGGCGATCTGTTCGGCCGCCTGCAGCGGCGCGCCGAACGCCAGCAGGGCGATGCCGGCGCCGCGACGGCGCAGCTCCGCGCGTCCGATCGGCAATGGCTCGAGACCGGGTTCGACCCGCGCACCAGAGCCGCTGCCGCGCGGATAGCGCACCGCTGCCGGGCCGTGGTGCAGGAAACCCGTGCTCAGCATCTGCCGGCATTCGTTCTCGTCGCCGGGCGCCATCACCACCATGTTGGGGATGCAGCGCAGGTAGCTCAGGTCGAAGCTGCCCGAATGGGTCGGCCCATCCGGCCCGACCAGGCCGCCGCGATCGATCGCGAACAGCACGTCGAGATTCTGCAGCGCGACGTCGTGGATCAGCTGGTCGTAGGCGCGCTGCAGGAAGGTGCTGTAGATCGCGACCACCGGCTTCGCACCCTCGCAGGCCATGCCGGCGGCGAGCGTCACGCTGTGCTGTTCGGCGATGCCGACATCGAAGTATCGCGCGGGAAACTCCTGGCTGAAACGCACCATGCCCGAGCCCTCGCGCATCGCCGGCGTAATCGCCAGCAGGCGCTTGTCGGCCGCGGCCATGTCGCACAGCCAGTCGCCGAACACCTGGGTATAAGTCGGCTTGCCGCTCGCGGTTTTCTTGACCACGCCGATGCTCGGGTCGAAAGGGCCGACCGCGTGATATTCGATCTGGTCGAGCTCGGCGCGCTCGTAGCCCTTGCCCTTGGTGGTGACGATATGCAGCAGCTGCGGACCCTTCATCGCCTTGACCGTCTGCAGCGCGTGCAGCAGGGTCGGCAGGTCATTGCCGTCGATCGGGCCGGTATAGTGGAAGCCGAACTGCTCGAACAGGGTGCTGGGCAGGAACATGCCTTTCGCGTGTTCTTCCCAGCGCTTGACGAAGCGCCACGGCGAGGAGCCCTTGCGCATCGAACGCTTGATCCGCTCGCGCACATCATTGAGTCGGCGGCTGGACATCAGGCGCGCGAGGATCTTGGTCAACGCACCGACGTTCTCCGAGATCGACATCTGGTTGTCGTTGAGCACCACCAGCAGGTTGGGCTCCGGCTGCATGCCACCGCCGTGGTTGAGCGCCTCGAAGGCCATGCCGGCGGTCATCGCACCGTCGCCGATCACGGCCACGAAGCGGCGCGTGTCGCCACGCTGCGCGGCCGCGATGGCCATTCCCAGCGCAGCACTGATCGAGGTCGACGAGTGTCCGACGCCGAAGGTGTCGAAGTCGCTTTCATGGCGGGCCGGAAACGGCGCCAGGCCATCCTTGCGCTTGATCGTCTCGATCCTGTCACGCCGGCCGGTCAGAATCTTGTGCGGATAGGCCTGATGACCGACATCCCACACCACCCGGTCGTCGGGCGTGTCGTACAGCCAGTGCAGCGCGACGGTGAGCTCGACCACGCCGAGGCCGGCGCCGAAGTGCCCACCGGAGTGGCCGACCGATTCGATCAGGTAATCGCGCAGCTCGCGCGAGACCTCGACCAATTCGGACTCGGGAAAGCCGCGCAGGTCGGCAGGAACGTGAATGCGCGATAGGCGCGGGTAGCGGCTGGTGTCGATCATGGCCTCGATTGTCCGCGCTACGGCGTGCAAGGACAAGGTAATGCCATGGCCGCGCGCGGGCAAGACCCGGGCAGTGCGCTCAGGCCGTGCGGCGATGCTTCGGCAGGTGGTTGCGCAGGAACTCCATCTGATCGGCCAGGATGTTGCGGTTGGACAGGATCAGGTGCTCGACCCAGCTCGGCCGATAGGGGATAGCCAGCAGCGGCATCACGGCCTGTTGCGGGGTGCGGCCACCCTTGCGCACATTGCAATGCAGGCACGCGCAGACCACGTTTTCCCACACGTCGCGGCCGCCCTGCGACAACGGCAGCACGTGGTCGCGGGTCAGCTCGCTGCGATGGTACTGCGCGCCGCAGTACATGCACAGGTTGCGGTCGCGGGCGAACAGGGTGATGTTGGTCAGCGCCGGTGCCGGGTTGAACGCATCCGCGCGCGCCTGCCCGCTGCTGGCCACGATCGGGTGCAGGTGGATCATGCTGCGCTCGCCGCTGGCGCGGTGGATGCCGCCGCGAATCGTCAGACACGGCTCGCCGAGCGTCCACGCGACCGCTTCGCGCACGTACAGGCATACCGCGTCCTGCCAGGAAATCCAGTCCAGGATCCGGCCGTTCGCATCCAGCGAAAGGACCCGGGTGGTGTGGATATCGTTCGCTGTCCTCGCGACGGGCTGCATCGGCGACCTCCGGATGGCGTTACCGCCCGAGCATAGCCCAGATCGATTGCAAACCGCGCGGCCGCGGGAGGCGGACAGCGCAATGTGGCAGACGCGTGAACAGCTCCGGCTGCCTGCTCGATCAGGGCTCGCGCGTCAGCACCCGGGGCTATTCGGGTGCCCTGCTGCGCAGTTGCGACTGCGTGCGCTCGCGGTCTTCGCGGATCTGCGCCACGGTGCGGCATTCGCGGGTCGCCAGGTTCGTACCCATCTTCTTCTTGCGGGTACATACGAGGCGTCCATCGTCGGCCTTGGCGACCAGGGCGACGACCGTCGCGTGCGCTGCGTACACCGCCGCCTTGCCGGACTCGTCGAGCTCGGACATCGCGGTCTTGCCGGTGAGTGCAGCGCGCAGCGCGGATTGTGCGGCAGCAAGCTGGTCGCGATCCGTGCGCGACAGCGCGTCGTAGGCGCGGGTGGTGCTGTCGCGCTTGACGCTGTCGTGATAGGCCAGCAACTGCTTGACCGACATGTTCTCGACCGCGGTCGCCGCAAGGGCGGGCAGAGCGGTGAAAGACAGCACAACGGCGAACATCAGGCGAATGATCATCAGGGACAGGTCTGCGAGGGGAGGGTGGAGCGCCGGAATCGACGACAGACCCCGAGCCTACGTCAGGTTTTGCATGCGGACAAGTTACTGCCGGCACGCTGCCGGCAGTATCGCGCGACGCAGAATATCAGCTGGCGAACAGCGCCTCGGGCAGCGCCATCAGGTTCGACGCGCCCGAGCGGATCGCGGCCGCATGCGAGATCGCGCGCGGCAGTATCCGCGCGTAGTAGAAGCGTGCGGTGGCCAGCTTCGACTCGGCGAACTCCGCGCCATGGGTGGCATTCAGCGCCGCTACTTCGCGCGCCCAGAAATACGCCAGCGCGACATAGCCGGAATAAAACAGATAGTCGACTGCAGCCGCGCCCAGTTCCTCGGCATCGGCGCCGGCACGCTGCACGATCTCCATCGTCAGCGCCTGCCAGTCCTTCGCGAAACCGGCCAGCGGCGTGCAGAACTCCGCCTGCGCCGGATCGTCGGCCTGCGCGTTGCAAAGCGCCTGGATCTCCGCGAGGAAGCGGCGCATTCCCGCGCCCTGCTGCTGCATGATCTTGCGGCCGAGCAGATCGATCGCCTGGATCTGGGTGGTGCCCTCGTAGATGGTGGTGATCCGCGCGTCGCGCGCGAACTGCTCCATGCCCCATTCCTTGATGTACCCGTGGCCACCGAAACACTGCAGGCCGTGGTAGGTGCACTCGACCGCCCACTCGGTAAGCATGCCCTTGACGATCGGGGTCAGGAACGACACCAATTCATCGGCGTGCTGGCGCTCGCCCGCATCTTCCGTGCGCTGTTTGATGTCTTCCTGCAGGTAGGCATACAGCGCCAGTGCACGACCACCCTCGGCAAACGCTTTCTGGGTCAGCAGCATGCGCCGCACGTCCGGGTGCACGATGATCGGATCGGCGGCTTTGTCGGGGCGCTTGGTACCCGACAGCGAGCGCATCTGCAGGCGATCGCGCGCGTAGGCCAGCGAGTTCTGGTACGCACGCTCGATCAGCCCCAAACCCTGCAGTCCCACCGCGAGGCGGGCAGTGTTCATCATGATGAACATTGCATTGAGGCCTTTGTTCGGCGCGCCGATCAGATAGCCCTCGGCGCCATCGAAGTTCATCACGCAGGTCGACGAAGCCTTGATGCCCATCTTGTGCTCGATCGAACCGCACGACAGCGCATTGCGCTCGCCGACTTTGCCTTCGCGCGAGACCTTGAACTTGGGCACGATGAACAGCGAGATGCCCTTGGTGCCGGCCGGGGCGTCCGGCAGGCGCGCGAGCACCAGATGCACGATGTTGGGCGTGAAGTCGTGCTCGCCGGCGCTGATGAAGATCTTGGTGCCGGACACCTTGTAGGTGCCGTCGGCCTGCGCTTCGGCCCTGGTCTTCAGAAGTCCGAGGTCGGAGCCGCAATGCGGCTCGGTCAGGCACATCGTGCCGGTCCATTCGCCGGACACGATGGGCTTGAGGAACACCTCGCGCTGCCATTCCTCGGCGACGTACTTCAATGCCTCGGACGCGCCGTGCGAGAGCAGCGGATACATGCCCCACGACAGGTTGGCCGAGTCGATCATTTCCTTTACCGCCGCGCCCAGCACCTCCGGCATGCCTTGGCCGCCGTATTCGGGCTCGGCGGTCAGCCCTGTCCAGCCGCCGTCGATGAACTGCCGATAGGCCTCCTTGAAGCCCTTCGGCGTGGTGACTGCGCCATCGATCAGGGTGCAGCCCTCCTCGTCGCCGGAGCGATTCAGCGGTGCCAGCACTTGCCCGGTGAAGCGCGCGGCCTCCTCGAGCACCGCATCGAGCAGGTCGCGCGTGGCCTGCGCGAGCGCTGGCAGCCGCGCGAATTCGCGCTCGACGCCCAGCACATCGAACAGCACAAAGCGGATATCGCGCAGTGGGGCCTCGTACTTGCTCATCGAAATCTCCGTAGGGGTTTCAGCGGAACTCGCCCGGGCGCCCGGGAACCGGGTTCAGGCGGCTGTCGAACAGAAAAGGAAAGCGCTGCGCTGGCGCGGTGGTCTGGATCGTTCCCTCCAGCCCGTAGCTGAACGCACCTGCCTCGCGGTCGGCTCGGGCGATGCGCGCGCGCGCCCGGGCATCCAGCGGCAGCTCGATATCGATCACGTCCGACGACAGACCGGGAATCTCGATTCCGGCGTTCACCAGCAACTGGCCGGCGGTGCGCCCGTCGATCCGGATGGTGGCGGTGATCTGGCCATAGGTCATCGGTATGGTGCTGAAATTGTGCAGCCGAAGTGCTACCCGGGTGCTGCCCTCGTCGGCCAGGTTCAGGCGCTCGAACGCCGCACTCGGCGGATTGATGCGTTTGATCAGGCCGGTGCGGGTCGCGCCGGCTCCGCAGCCGGCCAGAACCATGGCCAAGGCTGCGACCGCGAACGCGCCCAGCGACCATGTGTGCCGACGATTCGGATGCTTGATCGACACCTGACTGCTCCAGCATTTGCTCGGATCTGAAGCATACGCCACCGAATGTAGGCTTTGAATGCGGGCCGCTGAGGTCATGATTTCGCGCGTCGGGTATGCCATCGAACAGTGAACTCTTGTGTCTTTTGCGCCAATCTCCGGCGAAAGTCGCCAAACGTCAGTGAAAAGCCGGAAAGCGGAATGTCTGCCCAGCACCGATAGAGTGTCTACTCGACCGGCTTTGGGCTATGGTCCACGCCGTTGCAGTCGGGCCTACCCCAAACCCAGCCCCTGTTGCAGCCATGGCGAAACCCCCGATGGGGTAAGCCGGCGGCCTGTGCGGCCGCTCCAGCGCTGGACTCTGCCGGCCCACCAACCGCCGCCACGGACGAGTCCTTTTCGATGGTCCTCGCGAATCTCGCAGGCCCATGCCCCACTCCGAGAGTGCGATACGAAAGCCGACGTTCAGCCGCCGCCAGCGTTGATGCGCGCGCGCGGGACAGCGGCCCAAGTCTGGCGATCGAGCATGAGGACAGAAACATGAAGCTTGAATGGATCCTTTGGCTGGCTTCGATGCTGGGTGGCAACGCGCAGGAACAGACCTGCCTTGCCACCACCGTGTATCTGGAAGCCCGCAACCAGCCCACCGACGGCCAGTACGCCGTGGCCGAAGTCGCCCTGCGGCGCCGCGAGGGCGGCCGCTGGGGCAAAAACGTGTGTGCCGTGGTCGGCAGCAGCGGACAGTTCGCGCCCACCCTGGTCTCGCCCGAGTACCAGGTCGACAACTACAAGGCCTGGCAGAAAGCCTGGAAAGTCGCCGGCAACTCGCTGCAGATGTGGCGGCTGCCGCTGCAGTTCCGCAAGCTCTATGTGCCCGGCGCCGATCACTTCCACGCGAACCACATCGTGCAGCCCTCCTGGGCACTCGACGCCGAGCCGGTCGCCGTCATCGGCGATCACAGCTTCTACCGCGTCGATGGGATCAAGCGGGTGCACGCGCTCAAGGCAAGCGCGGTTGAAGCGCCGGGGTAATGGGGACGGAGGGGATTAAGTCGGGCAATCGGCCTACGTGAACTCGCGGCGGTATCCTACATACGCGCGTACCGGACGCAGTCAGGCTGACCGCAACATTCGCCGTCCGACTTTCCGATGCCGCGCACTGCACGCCTTGAGATCCCCGGTATTCCGATGCACGTCACGCACCGAGGCGTTAACCGTGCA
>JBBSDI010000114.1:0-9977 GCA_038249585.1 Lysobacterales bacterium
CACCCTGTGGGAGCCGGCATGCCGGCGACGGCACCCTCCGCTACTGCCGCGACCCCGGTCGCTGCCATGGCAGCTCCCACAAGTGCTGCCATTCCCGGCCATTCAATCTTTGCATGCTAGTTTCCGCACTGGCCGCAAGAAATCCGTCCGCATGAGCACCGTCCCGCGCCGCACCAAGATCATCGCCACCCTCGGACCTGCCACCGATGCGCCTGGCTCGCTGGAGGGCGTGCTGGGAGCCGGCGTCGACGTGGTGCGGCTGAACTTCTCGCACGGCGACAAAGCCCACCACGCGCAGCGGATCGCGCGGGTGCGCTCGATCGCGAATCGGCTCGGGCGCGAGATCGGCGTTTTGGCCGACCTCGGCGGGCCGAAGATCCGGATCGAAAAATTCGCCGAGGGCAGGGTCATGCTGGTGGCCGATCAGGCATTCACGCTGGACTGCCGCGCCGATGCGCCGCCCGGCGATTCCGATGCGGTGGGTTGCAGCTACCTGGGCCTTCCCGGTGACGTGAAGGCTGGCGATACCCTGTTGCTCGATGACGGGCTGATCGCGCTGCGCGTCGATGCAGTCGACGGTTCGGCGATCCGCACCACGGTGCTGACCAGCGGCAAGCTGTCGGATCGCAAGGGTCTGAATCGCCTCGGAGGCGGCCTGTCGCTGGGCGCGCTCACCGACAAGGATCGGGTCGATATCGTCACCGCCGCCGAACTGGGCGTCGACTTCATTGCGGTGTCGTTCTGCCGTTCGGCGGCCGACATGCACGAGACCCGCGCGCTGGCAGTGGCAGCAGGCTCCACCGCACATCTGGTCGCCAAGATCGAACGCACCGAGGCGATCGAGAATCTCGGCGAGATCATCGACGCATCCGATGCGGTGATGGTCGCGCGGGGCGATCTGGGGGTGGAGATCGGCGATGCCGAACTGCCCGGGCTACAGAAGAAAATAATCCGCGAATCGCTGGCCCGCAACAAACTGGTGATCACCGCCACCCAGATGCTGCAGTCGATGGTCGATTCGCCGATCCCGACCCGCGCGGAGGTACTCGATGTAGCCAACTCCGTGATCGACGGCACCGACGCGGTGATGCTGTCGCAGGAGACTGCGGCAGGCAGCTATCCGCAGAAAGCGGTGGAGGCGATGTCGCGCATCTGCCTCGGCGCCGAACGCCAGTTCCGCATGGATACCGACTTCGAGCACGCACCGCGCAACCTGCAGCGGGTCGACCAGGCAATTGCGATGGCCACCATGTTCCTCGCCGAACACATCGAGGTTCGCGCGATTCTCGCCTTGACCGAATCCGGCAGCACTGCGCGCTGGCTGTCGCGCTTTCGCAGCAACGCACCGATCTTCGCACTGTCGCGCCATGACGGTGCGCGGCGCCGGATGGCGATGATGCGCGACGTGTTTCCTATCGCCTTCGACAGCCGCGGCCTGCCGCCGGCGCAGGCCGCGCGGGTGGCGATCAAGCAGCTGTTCGACAGCGGCAATCTCGCCGTCGACGACCGCGTGATGATCACCTCCGGTGATCACATGGAACAGCGCGGATCGACCAACACCCTGCGCATGCTGCGGGTGGGCGCAGAAGGCGTGGCTGAGGGCATGGGCAGTCTGTAGCAGCTGCGGCTACGCTGGATATCCGCAGCGGATGCAGCAAGAACGAAGGTATGAACGAGTTTCTCGACCTGATCGAATTCGACCTGTGGCGCGCCGGCGCTGCTCAGTGGGGCGCGCGCGTGGTCACCGCGCTGGCGATCCTGCTGATCGGCATGTGGCTTTCGAGTTGGCTGGGCAGGCTGGTCGCGCGCGCGGTGGCACGGCGCGGTGGCGATGCGGTGCTGGGCAACTTCCTGCGCAGCACCGTGCGGATCGGGCTGCTGATCATCGTGATCGTCGGTGCGCTGGATCGGATTGGCGTGCCGACCGCATCGATGCTGGCCGCACTCGGTGCCGCCGGGCTCGCGATCGGACTTGCGCTGCGGGAGTCGCTGTCGAACATCGCGTCCGGCGTTCTGCTGGTGATCGCGCGTCCGTTCCGCGCCGGCGACTACGTCGACGTCGGCGGCCAGGCCGGCACCGTGGAGCGCGTCGACCTGCTGCGTACCGTGCTGGTCACGCTCGACAACCGCGTGATCACGGTACCCAATGCGCAGGTGATGAACCAGCCGATCATCAACTTCAGCGCGCGCAGCGAGCGCCGGCTGGACCTGCCGGTCTCGGTGGCCTACGAGGGCGATCCGGTGCGCGCGTTGCAGGTGATCCGTGAGGTGCTCGATGCCCATCCGCGCGTGCTCAAGACCCGCGAGCCGCAACTGCTGGTGCAGCGCTTCGCGGCCAGCGGCGTCGATCTCGCGGTACGGCCTTGGGTCAATACCCGCGATGTACTGGCCGCACAAAGCGAACTGCTGGCCGCGATCAAGGAAGCGCTGGACGCCGCCGGAATCGAGATTCCGTATCCGCAGCAGGTGACGCGCGTCAAACAGGACAGTGCCGCACCCGCGGTTCCCGCAAAGCCGGACTGAGCGACGCGCTCGTCGAACCCGGAAACCAGCGCGCAGGAGAATCACCGCGCACGACTCTGTGCATCCGCGCAGCTGGCCTCAGCGCTGCAATTCGGCCAAGTCGCGATAGAACTCGAGGCTGGCGGGATTGGCCAGCGCATCGGTGTTCTTCACCGGCCGGCCATGCACGATGTTGCGCACCGCAAGCTCGGTGATCTTGCCCGAGATCGTGCGCGGAATATCGGATACCGCGATGATCTTGGCCGGCACGTGGCGCGGCGTGGTGTTGTCGCGGATCGCCTTGCCGATCCGCTTGCGCAGGTCCTCATCGAGCACCACGCCCTCGCGCAGGCGCACGAACAGCACCACGCGCACGTCGCCGTCCCAGTCCTGGCCGATGCACAGCGACTCCAGTACCTCGGGCACGCGCTCGACCTGGCGGTAGATCTCGGCCGTGCCGATGCGCACACCGCCCGGGTTGAGGGTGGCGTCGGAGCGGCCGTGGATGATCACGCCGTCGTGGTCGGTGAGCACCGCGAAGTCGCCGTGGCACCAGGTATTCGGCACCCGCGCGAAGTATGCATCGTGGTACTTGCGGCCATCGGGATCGTTCCAGAAGCCGATCGGCATGCACGGGAATGGCGCCGAGCACGACAGCTCGCCGGGCTGCTCGCGAACCGGCTTGCCGTTTTCGTCGAGCATCTCGACCTTCATGCCGAGTCCGCGGCACTGGATCTCGCCCTTGAATACCGGCAGCAGCGGATTGCCCAGCGCGAAGCACGAGATGATGTCGGTGCCGCCGGAGATCGACGACAGCATGACCCGATCCTTGATGTCGCGGTACACGTATTCGAAGCCTTCCGGCGCCAGCGGCGAGCCGGTCGACAGTACCGTGCGCAGCGCCAGCAGCTTGTGGCTTTCGCGCGGCACGATGCCGGCTTTTTCGATCGCCGCGAGCCACTTGGCGGAGGTGCCGAAGACGCTGATCCCGACCTCGTCGGCGAGATCGAACAGCATGTTGCCGTCCGGATGCGAGGGCGAGCCGTCGTACAGCACCACGGTCGCACCGACCGCAAGCGCCGACACCAGCCAGTTCCACATCATCCAGCCGCAGGTGGTGTAGAAAAAGATCCGGTCCTCGCGCTTGAGGTCGCAATGCAGCACGTGTTCCTTCAGGTGCTGGATCAGCGTACCGCCAGCGCCATGCACGATGCACTTGGGCACGCCGGTGGTGCCCGATGAGTACATGATGTACAGCGGGTGATCGAAGGCCGTGGCCTCGTAGGCCACGGCCTTGGCCTCGAACGGCGCGACGAAATCGTCCAGCTGCACGGCCTTGGGCACCTGTGCGACCGACGCGGGTCGATCCAGGTACGGCACTACCACCACCTGCTGGATGGCCGGGATCTTTTCCATGATGCCGGCGACCTTGTCCAGGCAGTCGAACGACTTGCCGCCGTAGGCGTAGCTGGCCGCGGTGAACAGCACCTTGGGCTCGATCTGGCCGAAGCGGTCGACCACGCCGTTGATGCCGAAATCAGGCGAGCACGACGACCACACCGCGCCCAGCGAGGTGGTGGCAAGCATCGCAACCACCGTCTGCGGCAGGTTCGGCATGAATCCGGCCACGCGATCGCCGACGCCGACGCCGGCTGCCGCGAGCGCCTGCTGCAAGCGGCTGACCTGCTCGTGCAGTTCGGCATAGCTGAGCTCGCTGGCGTGACCGGCTTCGCTGCGGAACACCAGCGCGGTGCGGTCGTCGCGATGGCGCAGCAGGTTCTGCGCGAAGTTCAGCCGCACATTCGGAAACCAGCGCGCGCCCGGCATGCGATCGCCGTCGACCAGTACCGGCTCGCGCTCGCCGCTGGCGCGGATGCCGCAAAAATCCCACACGCTGAGCCAGAAACGCTCGGGAAAGCGGATCGACCAGTCGTACAGATCGGCCCACGACTCGACCTGCGCATCGTATTGCTGGGCCACGAACTTGATCATGCGCGACATGTTGGCGCGCTCGACGCGCTCGCGTCCGGGTTCCCACAATAAGCGCGAATCGTTCATTCCAAGCCCTGCCTACCCGAACCAGTGCGCGGGGAAAGTACGTTAGCCAAATGCCGCGTGCGGGGCCAGTCGTCCGATCGTCCATTCGCAGGTGGGCTCGTTGCCGCGCCGTTGGCTGGGCTGAACCCACCTTTGCCGGAAGGCCGGTGCCTGCGGGTAGTCCCGCGCATCGCCGCAAGTATCGCCAAATTGGTCGGCTGCCGGGAGCTTTCGGCGCCGCAGTCCGACGCTCAGCCCAGCGCCTGCTTTAATTCCGGCAAGATCTTGAACAGATCGCCGACCAGTCCGATATCGGCGACCTCGAAGATCGGCGCCTCGCCATCCTTGTTGATCGCAACGATGGTGCCGGCGTCCTTGATCCCGGTCAGGTGCTGGATCGCGCCGGAGATGCCGATTGCCACATACAGCTCCGGCGCGATGATCTTGCCGGTCTGCCCGACCTGCATGTCGGAGGGCACGTAGCCGGCATCGACCGCCGCGCGCGATGCGCCGACGCCGGCACCGAGCGTGTCGGCCAGCTCGTAGATGATCTTGAACGCATCCGCCGAGCCCAGCGCGCGACCGCCAGACACCACGCGTTTGGCGCTTTGCAGGTCCGGACGATCCGACGCACCTGCCTGCAGTGCGACAAAGCGCGTGTGCGAGGGCAGGGCGACATCTGCCTGGATTGCCGCGATCGCGACCGCCGGCTGGCTGCCGGCGGCGGCGAACGAGGCGTTGCGCACCGTGGCGATCACCTTGCGCGCGGCGGGAACCTTGACCGTGATGATGGCATTGCCCGCGTAGATCGGACGCTGGAAGGTGTGCGCATCGAGAACCTTCATGATGTCCGAGACCATCGCCTCGCCGAGCAGCGCGGCGACCACCGGCATCAGGTCCTTGCCAAAGGTCGTCGACGGGCCGAGCACGTGGGTGTACTCGGCGGCAGCAGCAACGATCTGCGGTGCCAGCACATGCGCCAGCGGGTGCGCGTTCGCCGCATGCGCGATGGTCAGCACCCGGGTCACGCCCTCCACGGCCGCCGCCTGTGCAGCGACCGCGCCTGGATCGTCCGCCAGCACCAGGATCTCGATGGCCACGGGCGCCATCTGCCGCGCGGCCGTCACGCACTTCGCGGTGCTGCTGTTGAGCTTGCCGTGCGCGTGCTCGGCGACGATCAGGATCTTGCTCATCGGGTGTGCCTCGGATGGGAGCTGCCCGATCGAGCGGGCAGGGTGGGATGTCGGGCGAAGTCGGGATGGCTGGATTGTATCCGCGTTGCGACCTGGTTCCGGGAAGCGATGCGCTTGAGCCCGTCCCGCCTCACCGGTGAAGGTGGAGGGGGCGGTCTTGCGGCATCGGTTGCGCGCAGCCGCGCGCTTGGGCCCTTCCCCCTTTGCCGGGGAAGGGTTGGGATGGGGGTGACGGGGCTTGCCGCTCCATCCAGCATTGCGACGCTCTTGAGCCCTTCCCCCGTAAAGGGCAAGCGGCAGGATGGCGTGGCCCGGGTGCAAGCCCAACGCATCGTGGCAACCCGCAACCTACAGCAATCCCTTCGCCTTCAACGCGGCCACCAGTTCCGGCACATCTTTCACCATCACGCCCTTGCTGCGCTTGGGTGGGGGCGCATAGGCGGTGACTTCGTGATAGTCGCCGTGGTCGACTCCGAGGGTGTCGAAGGCGATGCTCTCCATCGGCTTGGACTTCGCCTTCATGATGTCGGGCAGCTTGATGAAGCGCGGCTCGTTGAGGCGCAGGTCCACCGTGATGACCGCAGGCAGGTCGATCTCGATGGTCTCCAGGCCTGCGTCGATCTCGCGCGTGACCCGTGCGATGGTGCCTTCGACCTCGACCTTGGAGGCGAAAGTCGCCTGCGGGCGGCCCCACAGTGCCGCGAGCATCTGGCCGGTTTGCGAGCAGTCGTCGTCGATCGCCTGCTTGCCGAGGATCACCAACTGCGGCTGCTCCTTCTCGATGAGCTTGAGCAGGGCGCGCGCGGCGGTCAGCGGCTGGATCGGCTTGTCGGCGACCACGTGGATGGCGCGATTGGCGCCCATGGCCAGTCCGTTGCGCAGATGCGCCTGGGCATCGGCGGGTGCGATGGTGGCGACGATGACCTCGGTGGCCACGCCCTTCTCGCGCAGGCGCAGCGCCTCTTCCAGCGCGATGTCGTCGAACGGATTGGCCGACAGCTTGACGCCCTCGGTGACTACGCCGGAGCCGTCGGGCCTGACCTGGATGCGGACGTTGTAGTCCACCACGCGCTTGTAGGCGACGAGAATTTTCATGCGGGATCCAGTGCGATCGGAAGCTCGGACGCCTGATTGTACGGACCGGCCGTCAACCGCGCACCTTTCGCTGTAGCCACCGTTGATCGCGTCAGTCGCGCTCCTGGCCGCCCAGCCGCTCGCGCAGCGCCAACGCCAGGCGCATGGCCGAGCCCTCGCCGTGGGCAAAGAACAGCGACGGCTCGACCATTTCGAGTTCCAGCACCAACGGCAGCCCGTCGACGCCGCGCAGCATGTCGATACGCGCGTACAGCGGATGCTCGCCCGGGATGGCGTTGAAGGCGAGTTTTGCGACCCGGCCCTCGTCGCGGCTCAACTCGCGCGGACGGATGTCTTCAGCGGCGAACAGGCCCGCCACCGGATCGGCCCCGGCGCGCAGCAGCGCTGCCTTGCGGATCGCGTGGCTGAAACGACCGTCGATGTAGATCGCAGACGTCTCGCCATGATCGTCGACTGCCGGCAAGTAGGGCTGCAGCAATACGCTGCGGCCGGACGAAAGCATGCGTTCGACGTGCAGGCGCGCGCGTTCGGCTTCACGTCGGTGCAGTCGCAGTGCATCGCGCGAGCCTGCGCCCACTGCGGGCTTGGCGACGTACTCGTCGAAGCCTGAGTGCGCGCCGGTGCTGAAGCGGCCACCGAGGGCGACATCCAACGCTGCGCGTGCATCCTCGCCGGGTTCCACGAAGTGCGTCGGAACGACGGGCACGCCGGCGCGCGCAAGGTCGCCGAGGTAGTGTTTGTCGCTGCTCCAGCGCACCAGTTCACGTGGATTGAACAGGCGGGTCTGGCGCGAAACCGCTTCTGCCCACAACAGGAAGCTGTGCAGGCGCGGCACGTAGTCCCAGGTCGAGCGCAGCAGCACGGCGGCATAGTCGCCCCATCGCACATTGCTGTCGTCCCAACAGACCGGGATGGCGTCGAGACCCGCCTCGGCGCAGGCGGCCAGCAGCGGCGGCATGTCGTCGTCGAGCGGCAGGGCGTCGGCGGAGGTGGCTAGTGCGATGGGTTTCATGGCGCGGGGAATGTAAGGCGAAATCCGGATCGCGACACGTCACGTGATGTGTCCGGGGGATCGAATCGACAGTTCTTCATCATTCCCTCCGTTGTACGCGAACGAAGCTGTGGCAGCGTGCGCGCGCCTCCCACCCGGGACTGCAAACGTCGGTTACGGCGTTGGGCGGTCGCGCGGGGTCGCTGCCTGCGCGCGCGCGTGACCGTGTGCCAGCGACGCCCTGTCGGCGAGCGCAAGTGCAAACGCCAGCACGCCCGTACTCCGCCCGTTCAGCGGGATTCGTTCAGCGGCTCGCAACTGCTCAAAGATTCTGGTAGTTCGGTCCCGCGCCGCCCTCGGGCGTGACCCAGTTGATGATCTGGTAGGGGTCCTTGATGTCGCAGGTCTTGCAGTGCACGCAGTTGCCGGCATTGATCTGCAGGCGCTTGCCGTTGGCGTCGTCGATCATCTCGTACACGCTCACCGGACAGAAGCGCGTGCAGGGATTGTTGAATTCCTTCGCGCAGCGGTCGATGCAGATGGAGGTGTCGGCAACCTGCAGGTGCACCGGCTGGTCTTCGTCATGCTCGGTGGCTGCGAAGTAGACCCCGGCCAGGCGGTCGCGTGGTGGCAGCGTGCGCTCGACGAAGCCGCGATCCGGCACCAGGTAGTGCTCGACTTTCTGCAGCCGCGCGTAATCGGCCACGCGATGACGCAGGGTCCACGGCGAGTGCCCGGCGGTGAGCGTTTCCCACGCCGCATTGCCCAGTCCGAACCACAATCCCTTCTTGAACCCGGGCTTGATGTTGCGCACCTTGCGCAGCTCGGTCGCGACCACCGAATTGCGCAGTGCCGCGTCCCAGCCGACCACGCTGCGCGACCGCGCCAGGTGCTGTGCGGCCAGCATGCCGCCGCGCATGGCCTGGTGCACGCCTTTGATCTTGGGCAGGTTGAGGGTGCCGGCGTTGTCGCCGATCAGCAGCGCGCCGGGCATCTCGACCTGCGGCAGCGATTGCCAGCCGCCGGACGCCAGCGCGCGCGCGCCGGCGGAAAGAATGGTCCCGCCTTCGAGCTGCGGCTTGACCAGCGGGTGGTGCTTGAACTGCTGGAACAGCTCGTAGGGTGCGAGGTGGGGATCGGCATAGTCGAGTCCGACCACATAGCCGATGGCGATGCGATCGCGGTCGAGGTGGTAGATGAAGCTGCCGCCATAGGTTGCGCTGTCGACCGGCCAGCCGATGGTATGGATGATGCGGCCCGGTTCGCTGCGACCTGCCGGCACCTGCCACAGCTCCTTGATGCCGATCGAATACGCCTGCGGGTCGGCGAAGCGGTCCAGTTCGTAGCGCTTGACCAGTTGCTTGGCCAGATGCCCGCGCGCGCCTTCGGCGAACACGCTGATCGGCGCCTTGATGTCGATGCCCTGCGTGTAGGCCGGCTTGTGGCTGCCGTCCTTGGCCACGCCCATGTCGCCGATGCGCACACCGCACACCGCGCCACGTTCGTCGAACAGGGTTTCGCTGGCCGCGAAGCCGGGGTAGATCTCCACCCCCAGCGCTTCGGCCTGCGGCGCCAGCCAGGCGCACATCGCGCCCAGCGAGACGATGAAGTTGCCGTGATTGTTCATCTGCGGCGGCGTCGGCAGCTTGTAGTGCTTGGCGCGGGTCAGCAGGTAGAACTCATCCTGCGCGGCAGGCACGCAGATCGGCGGCGGCGCCTTGCGCCACCCGGGCAGCAGTTCATCCAGCGGGCCGGGCTCGATCACCGCCCCGGACAGGATGTGGGCGCCGATGGTCGAGGATTTCTCGATCACGCAGACCCGGATCGCGGGGTCGAGCTGCTTGAGCTTGATCGCGAACGCCAGGCCCGAAGGCCCGGCGCCCACCGTGACCACGTCGTATTCCATCGTGTCGCGTTCAGTCATGGCCATGCTCCCGGCTGAGGGCGTGATTGTCGGCGATGGGCGCATGAGGGGCAAATGAATGCGCGTTCCAGCCTGGATCGGCCCGGGCGACGTCGCCGGGCCCGCCACCACCGGTATCGGGGCTGCCGCTGGTCGGCCGACCGCGACCAGCAGACCGTCGATCTCGTGACGCCGGCCCGGATCGTAAAACACCGCGTCGCGCGCCGCGCTGGGTGGGAGCAGTCCCTATACTCGC